>JANPEU010000084.1:0-18977 GCA_031423175.1 Bacteroidota bacterium | reverse complement strand
CATACAAATCATAAGCACCTGCCAATACCACTTCTTTTACTTTAAATGGCTCGGGAGATGAAACAATACCAATCATTCCATTTGCCACCGTGATGCCATAATAATTATTTGGATCAATTTTATCAGCTTTTATTTTCCAGGGGTCTTGCGGGTACGAAAATTTAACTAACATTGCAAACCCTGAAAACAACAACAATCGTTTCATTCTTGATATATTTTAATTGCATGAATTTAACCCTAATTAAGTAAAACTAAATATGAAAAAATTTATCACCCTGCTGCTAACGTTTGCGGCATTAATAATAATAGTAATTTTTATTTTTATACCTTCTAAAATCAAAATTTCTTCCATTACTAAAGGCAATGCAAATGGTATTGCGGCCCACCGGATACTGATGAATGATGAAACCTGGGCAAAGTGGTGGCCATATGAAAAGGTATTTCAGCTGGATAAAACAAATTTTAAGTTAAACAAAAAAATGTTCAATTCTTTTGAACTTACGCTTTATAACGGAGGTGATTCCGTAGTAAGTCAGTTACAGTTTATCGTGATTAATCTGGATACACTAAACCTTGTGTGGTCTTGCGAATTAGAAACCGGGAATAATCCGATTGAAAGATTTTTACATTATAAAAAAGCCAGGACAATTAAAAAAAATCTGGATTTATTATTGGACAGCCTTATAGCTTTTCTTAGCGATCAAAAAAATATTTATGGTTTTAGGGTAAAAAAAACTATTGTCACAGATTCAGTACTTGTATCCACACATAAATTTTTTGACCATTACCCGGATGAATTTGAAACTGAAGAAATAATAAAAAAACTAGAAGCTTATATCAAAGCAAATAATGCAAAGCAGATGAACTATCCGATGCTTCATGTAAAACAGGAGGATAGTGTTCATTTCAATGTTATGGCAGCAATTGCAACAGATATTAAACTACCTGATAATAATGAATTTGCTTCTAAAATGGTATTAAAAAAGGGAAATTTGCTTGAAGTTGAAATAAATGGTGGACATGCAACTATCCGAAAAGCTTTTAATGAATATGAAAAGTTTTTCTTGGATTATGAACAAATCTCTCCGGCAATTCCATATCAGCTAATCATTACAGACAGAACGAAAGAAAGAGATACAGCCAAATGGATAACTAAGTTATATTATCCGGTATATTAATTTAGTTTATTCGGATAACCCTTACACTGTCGTTGTTTTTCGCAAGTATTAATATCTCTTTTCCCACAGCAGTTATTTTCCTGATATGCCTCACCTCGCCACGCATTGTTATTCCATTCAGGTTTTCGCAACTAAAATCACCATTACCCTTATTAATTAATATGGTGCCAATATCGGCATTGTATTTACCCATCTGAATATTATTGTGATCAAAATTTCCTGCAAGCAAAATATCGGGTCGGTTATCATTATTCGCATTCACTACTATAGCATCTCTGTATGGTGCAAGTTGTGCCTGCCAGGGCAACGATTTAAAAGTAAACTTCCAATTGCCTTCATTTATCAAAATCACGTTTTCAAAAAAATCTGCTGAAAACAAATCTGCTTTTTTCAGTTTTTCATTTCCAAACTGTTCCTGCAGGGATGCTTTGGCAAAATCTTCGGCGTATAAATATTTTTTCTTCATGCCAGGTAGCTGTTTCTGTAGTTCATCCTTATTAGAAAACGGAATTTCTTTGTTACCGAGATAATAAGTTATAAGTTGTTCTTTTTTCCCGTTATCATCGAAATCATTATAATACATTCTTACGGGATGATCTACTGATGGCTTCAACCTGTTATTTAATCCCGCATTACCGGCTATTAAATCCAGATCGCCGTCCCCATCCATATCTAACGGTAACGTAAAATTCCACCAGCCCTTTTTATTCGTAAGATTTATCTTTTGAAATTTTGTTTTATCATTTTTAAAAGCAACAATTTCGCCCCACTCCAATGCAAGAATCAAATCATTGTCTCCATCTTTATCCATATCGCACCAGTCTGCATCTTTGACAAAGCCAATTTCGGAAAGTTCTTTGCTGAATGAAGCAGTAACATTCACAAACTTTCCCGTACCATCATTTTTCAATAAATAGGATTGTGGAATTTTGCCATATTCCCAGGGTACGGCACGACCACCAATAAATAAATCAACAAATCCATCACCGGTAAAATCATACGGCGCTATGCAGGATGCTGTCATCATAATATCTCCAAATGCGTTGATGAGTTTTATAAGATTTCCTTTCCCATCATTCAGAAAGACTCTTGATTTCAAATTTTCACTTATACCATAATATTCATTTCCACCGCTTGCAAGAATCAGATCGGTATGTTTATCTTTATTTACATCCACAAAACAAGCATCCACTTCCTCGTAGGAACTATCTGCATCTAAAGCAGGTTGATTTGATTTTATAAAGGTTCCGTCTTTCTGCTGAATAAATAATGACGGCTTTTTAAATTTAGATGAACCAATAAATACATCATCCAATCCATCGCCATTTAAATCGCCTGTTGCCAAAGCCGGACCTTCTCTGGAAGACATAAAAGGTATTAATGATTCACGGTCAAATTCATTAAAAGGATTTTCTTCATGTAGATAGTTAATCCCTGTTAAAGTAGTAATATCAGAAATGGGGTTTGTATAATTCTTTGTAAGATTCTGCAAAATGGAATAATCAAATTGTGCTAAGCCTTTATAATAAGAATATAAATTTAAAGTATCCGGCGTATATCTTATTTTTTCAAAACTGTTATCGGGCCAAATTAAAAATAATGAATCAACTTTCGTATTATTCAATCCTATATGCATGGGTATTTCCATTGACCCCTGAAAACCCCGGACAGGAAATTTTTCATATGTTCTTATTTCACTGCCAGTAAAGACAATTACTTTAGCTCCTGTTGCATTTATATTCTGCACATCTCCCTTCAGCTTTAATTCAATAAATGATTTTTTTGTACCCCCATCATTTGTAAGATTCTTGTAAATCAAAACAGGGTCATTGATATTGTTCACTGCAAAATCCAAGTCCCCATCATTATCAAAATCTGCATACACCGAACCGTTTGAAAAGGTTGGTTCATCATTTTTTATTTGCGAAGCAATATCTTCAAAAGCAGCTTTTTGTTTATTCAGGTAAAATTTATTTTTTAGTTTTATTTGGGGAAATTTATCTATCAATATCAAATCTTTTTCTTCCAGTTTATTGGCTCTTATTTTTTCCTGTATTTCACTGTTACTGGCATAGTTGATATAGTCAATATCATTGAGCCGCTTGGGAATTCCATTGCTAATGAATAAATCTTTCCATCCGTCATTATCAAAATCAGCAAACAGAGATGCCCAACTCCAATCCGTAGCATGTACGCCGCTGTACATACCAATTTCACTGAATTGAGTATTACCTCTGTTCAATTGCAAAGTATTTCGTGCAAATTGTGGATGATAGCCGTACTTAATTTTAAAATGAAAAAGATTGTATTCATCCTCACCCAACGATCTTTTTAAAATATAAGGGTCTTCCGGCAACATATCCATTGATATAATTTCGGGTAATGCGTCATTGGTAATATCGGCTACATCCACCCCCATACTGAACTGACTTGTATGAGTAGTAACTTCCTGTAGAATTTCTTTATAAGTCCCGTTCTTTTGATTGATGTACAGATAATCATTTTCATGAAAATCATTTCCGATATAAATATCCGGCCACCCATCAAGGTTAATATCTGAAACTGCTATACCCAAACCATAGCCTATGATATAACCAAATATTCCAGTTGATTTTGTTATATCAGAAAATCTTCCGTTATCATTTCTGAAAAAATAATCACCGGATAGCGAATCGAACGTATTTAAAAAAATTTTGCGTTCATTAAATGTGCCATTGTACCGCAGCGAATGATTCAAAAGATAAATATCTAAATCTCCATCTAAATCATAATCTAAAAAAGCAGCCTGTGTACTAAAGCCTGAAAAAGCAAGTCCCATTTGTGGCGCTTCATCCGAAAAATAGGGCACTCCATTTTTATCAATGCCCTTACAAATAAGAAACTGGTTTTTGTTTTTTAAAACATCAAAATTGCCCACACGACATACATATATATCAAGCAACCCGTCATTATTGATATCAACAATCGAAACCCCGGTACTCCATCCGTTATCCTGCGGAATTTTTGCTGTGGCAGATACATCTTCAAATTTTAAATTTCCTTTATTCAGGTATAATTTATTTTGCCCCTGGTTCGAAGAAAAAAATAAATCAGTCAACCCGTCATTATTAAAATCACCAGCCCCTACACCTGCTCCATTGTAGAAATACATGTATTTAAACATATTGAATTCAGGGGTAACAGTAAGTTTATTTGAAAAGGCGAGTCCGGTTTGTTTATCCGAAAGCACCTCAAAAAGTGCAGGCTGATTTTTTTCTTTTTCAGTGCATGAAAAAAGAAATAGAGTTAGCCCCGCCAGTACCAAGTTTTTTTTTATGGTACCAGCAGAAGTATTGCTATTAAACATTTGTCGTATTTCACTCTTCATTATTAAGTAATTCAAATCAGCAAAAAGATCAATAGAGTCCACGAATTATTTTAAACTTTTCTCCTTTTCGCTATCGTTCTTTTTTTCCCTTAATTTATATATTAATGGAAAATCATTATTGCGTAACATTAATAATTGTTTTTGATTATAACCCTGAATCATTTTAATATCCCTAACCATACCGGAAACCGTAATACCTGTTTGCAAAGAAGGCATTTCAGAAAACTCCCTACTCCCTTTATTAATTAGTACCAAGCCATAACTTGCATCTAATCTTCCAAATTGCGGCAAACAATCAATAATATTTCCACCAAAAATCAAATCTGGTTTATCATCACTATTTATATCCTCAATTAAAATTGCATTTACACTTGATAATTGTGCAGGCAATGGTAGTTCTTTAATTGTGTAATTTCCATTTCCTTCATTGAAAGCAATCACACTTTTACTATAGTTAAATATTTTGACAATTGCAGACTTAAGCAATTCGGGTTTAAAAATTGTCTGAATAGTTTTTTTAGCAAACTCATGATGCCTCAGGTTTTCTTTTTTCATTGCTGGCATCGCATCTGTAAAATCTTTTTTCAAAAATACCGTCACATCATTACCATTTACAGTTCTGGAAAAAACCTTATCCGGTATACTGTTCATGTCAAAATCATTTATCCATAATTTAACCGGGCTTATTGAGTCCGGTCGTAAATAAAAATTATCCCCGTAATTACCCAGCACCAGATCCTTATCACCATCCCCATCCATATCTGCAACTGCGACCGATTGCCACCAGCCGGATAATTTGTCCAAACTGGTTTTCACTTCCTCGAATTTCCGGTTATTAAAAGTAAAAACATGAGGTATCATCCATTCGCCCACAATAATTAAATCAGTTTTTTTATCCCCGGTTACATCAGCCCATTCAACATCTGTCACCATCCCTATTTTCGAAATTTCAGGGCTAAGTTTTTCTGTTACATCTGTAAATTTTCCTTTGCCATCGTTTTCATAGATATAACTAAAGGGATCCATTCCATAACTATAAGACATATTTCTACCACCAATAAATAAATCCTGATCACCATCGCTATCGTAATCCATCGGAACTGCAACGGAAATATTTGAAAAATTAATTGCAAACGCAGCTAAGTCTTTCACAAAATTCCCTTTACCATTATTGCGATAAAGCCGGTGTTGTATAAATTGATTCCGGGGAGGTTGATTGTTTCCACCGGCACCAACAAACAAATCCTGATCTCCATCGTTGTCACAGTCAAAAAACAACACCGCCACATCTTCAAACTCTTTATCAGCTTCAAATGTCAATTGTCGGTTCTTTATAAATCCATTTTTTGTTTGCAAGTATAATTGCCCTGCCTGGCCTTTTGCGCCTCCAATAAAAATATCATTTAATCCATCTTTATTTACATCAGCTACCGCTGCTTTCGGCCCTTCTTTTGAAAGCATAACCGGAATGTTTCTTTCCTGGTAAAAATCTATAAACTCATCTTCCGTATGTCTTTCAATTGAAGTTGATACTTCTGTAAAAAGTGTTTCCGTTTTGTTTTTTTCAGTTTCGTTTAGCGTTGGCTCATTTCCTGTTTGCTGTATGAGATGTGTTGTATTAAGAACGGGGTTATCAATTTTTGTAAATGTTTTACCGGGCCATTCAATAATCATTGAATCCACTTTCTTATTTCCAAGACCGGTAATTATTTTATAGTCGATGCTGCTTTGAAAACCACGGCTGGGCATTAATTCACGAGTGATAATTTCATTACCACAATAAATTTTTATCATACTTCCCACAGCAAATGTGTTTAACCCTTTCCCCTTCAATTGTATCCCGATAAAATTGTTAGTTGAAATTTCCCGGCTGTTATTTTTGTAAACAAATGATGGCATGTTCACATTGTTCACTACCATATCCAGATCACCATCATTATCCAAATCACCATAGGCAGCACCATTTGAAAATGAAGGTTGGATGAAGCCCCAGTTCAACCCCTCGTCAGAAAATTTCAGATTGCCGTTATTCCTGTACGCTTTATTTAACACGGGAACAGATGGCATGCTATCTATAATTTTTTGCACTGCTTCTTTCTCTCCTGTCGTTACCATTTTCTGAATGATGTTGTTTGCAAAAAAATCGATGAAGTCCTGGTCGATTACATCTTTGTAAATTCCGTTACATACATACAAGTCATTTAGCCCATCGTTATCTGCATCAAAGATCAATGCACCCCAGCTCCAGTCAGTAGCAGATACACCACTGAAATGGGCCGTTTCCATAAACTTTCCATTCCTGTTATTTATCTGCAAAGTATTTTGCTGAAACTGGTGATAGAAACCTTGTTTTTGTTTAAGCTGGTAAACATCAATATTATCAAATGAAGAAGTGGTTTTCAACCGGTATTCATCACCAGGTAGCATATCGGTTGTAAAAATATCAGGATATCCGTCGTTATTTATATCAGCCAGGTCGGCGCCCATTGATGCAAGACTGGTATGTTCAATCCAACTTTCCAGTTCTTCCCTGAATGTTCCGTTTCGTTGGTTGATATATAAATAATCTCTTTCAAAAAAATCATTAGATATATACAAATCCGGGTAATGATCTCCATTCACATCACCAACAGTGACTCCTAACCCAAAACCAATTAAACTGCCATAGATATTTGCTGCGGTACTTATATCTATAAATTTTCCTTTATCGTTTCTCATTAGTTTATCTCCGCCACCTTTTACAAAATCTTCCACTGGCCAGTCTTCTGCCCTCAATTCTCTTTTGTTAGAATAATTCAATGTATTGACAGGAATAAAACTGTTGTTGAGAATATAGCAATCTAAATCACCATCCAGATCATAATCAAAAAATGCTGCATGTGTTGTATATCCTTTTTCATCAAGACCGTATTCTTTTGCTTTATCAGTAAATGTGAGATCGTGATTGTTGATGAAAAGTGCATTGCCTTCTTTGTTCTTCCATTTATTGTAGCCGGCATTGCAGATATAAATATCTAACCAGCCATCACTGTTAATATCAGCCATAACAGCACCTGTATTCCATTTTCCTTTTTGCTCTATTCCTGCTTTAACAGATATGTCTTCGAATTTAAAGTTCCCTTTATTTAAAAACAATTTGTTGGCCCCTGTATTGGATGTCATTAAAACATCCGGAAGGCTGTCATTATTAATATCACCTATTGCAACACCACCTCCATTATAAAAATTACGGTAACTAAAGATGTTGAACTCTATTGTATTTTCTACTTTATTTACAAAATTTATCCCGGAATTATTTGTCAATTCAAATAACGTTTTCGGTTTTTTCTCCTTGCATGAGAAAAAAAACAGAACCAACCCAACCAATAATGCAGTTATTAAATATTTAACTCTGTTAATAATCATAAAACAACTTTATGCAAGATAAGAGTATGCAATAAAAAGTAAAGGGTCATTTTTTAAATGACCCTCTTACTTATGCTAAATAAACTATTATAAAATTAGTAGCCGGGATTTTGTGTAAGGTTTGGATTAATAGTAAGCTGCTCATTCGGAATGGGGAACAATAGTCTTTCCGCTGTAGTAGCGCCTTTTAGCTCTCTTGCTTCCAAGAATTTGCCAAAACGGATCATATCATTTCTTCTCCAGTTTTCCCAATACAATTCAAACCCTCTTTCTTTATAAACTGCGGGCAGATCAACCGCACCTAATGCACCTAATCCTCTTGAAGGGTGTGTACGAATATTATTTACAATTGCAAGAGCAGTAGCGCCATATCCGCCGGGGCCTGTAGTAGCAGTACCTCCACGCAGAATTGCTTCTGCTTTCATCAATAAGATGTCAGCTAAACGGAATATTACCATATCATTATCAGCAGGAAACTGTTTCACTCTGTCTTGTACATACTTTGCTACACGGATTCCGGTTACTTCAAGGTTGCTACCTGTTTCCTTCAAAGCAACAGCTTTAGTGAAAGAAAGAGGTGCTCCCTTTCTATCTAGCAGATTTGCACCTGCCCCATTTTTTTGCTGACCAATTAACAAACCTACTCTCATGCCCGTAACGCTGGTAAACTGAGGGCCACTGCCGGTAGTACCTGGGTAATTACCAAAATCGTTAACACCAGCACCGCCTTTTCTTTTATCATTGGCATCAAATCTATCATAGAATTCACCCAACGTTGTAAACCCGTTCCAGCCGCTAGGATCTTGATTATAATGGGTTCCGCAATGATACTGGTACATAACACCGTTACCACCGGTACCAGTTGCATTGTCATTTTTTAAAGTCCATACCAATTCTTTTCCGATTACATCGTTGTTAGGAGCAAAATTGTCAAAGAAATTGTTTGGAAATCCACCGGGATAAGCTGGAAAATCAGCTAATATCTGATCTGCTAAAAGAATAACCTGGGTCATATCTCCAGCTGAAAAAGCAGGTGTTGCACGGTTAGCATAAACTCCCTTGTTCAGATACGTTTTCATCAATAATGCTTTTGCTGCATTCTTAGAAGCCCTGCCTATTCCGTTACCCGCTGGTAGATTTGTAATAGCGGCATTCAACTCACTGATAATAAAATCAGCAGCTTCTGTTCCTTTCTTAACCTCAGGGAATGTTTTGGTTAAATCTCCTGTAGAAGTTGCACGAAAAGGAACCTGATCCCAACCATCCAATACACACCACATAACAAATGCTCTTAAAAATTTGGCTTCAGCTCCTTGCTGAGCAGAAGGGCTGTTATCTAATACTGATGTTGCTGCAAATTGAGATTGAGCGAGATCACGATAAGTATCTCTTAAAAATCCGTGATCAGCATCCCATCTATGGTTATGATAAACACGCCAGATACCATTATCATCCCAGTCACCGCCTCTTGTTGGTCCAACAGCCTCATCACTTGTATGTTCAGCTGCCGCATACCAGCGGGCTTGATCCTGAAATGGACTATTTAAAGATCTGTATGCACCATTAAGTAGGGCGGTAGCATTACCACCGCCAGGACCACCTGAACCACCTGAGGTAGTTTCGCTATTAAATTTTTCCTCTAGCTTGGTACAGGCGCCGAGAAAAACAACAGCAGTAGCTACTATAATTAATTTGTTGTATTTCATAATTTACACGTTTTAAAAATTTTTATAATGAGAAATTTATACTTAACTGAAACCTTCTTGAACTCGGGAATGGAATATATTCAATTCCGGTAGAAGGGATGCCGCCAATATTCTTATCGACATTTACCTCCGGATCGAAGCCTGTATAATTAGTAATTACAAATAAATTTTGAGCAGTAATACCAATGTTAGCATTTTTGATGTGTTTGGAGATATTTCCGATAGAATAACCGATTCTGGCGTTCTGGCATTTCAGGAAGTTTCCTTTCTCAAGAAATCTTGTAGAAGAAGTAATCGGGTTAGATAAATCTTCTTTTACAGTGCTGTTGACAAAAGGTTTGTAAACATTCCGTGTTCCAAGGTTTGTAATAGGTATAACGTTCATGGCTGTTTCGTTAAAAATATAATGACCAAACGCACCATTGAAGTTCATGTTAAAAGACCATTTTTTAAAAGTAAGTTCTGTGCTTGCGCCCAATAACATGTTCGGATTTGGATCCTCACCATAGAATGAACGGTCACCATCATCTGTATAATTACCTTGCCCGGTTGTTTTATCTATGCCGAGATATTCTCTTAGAAAAAATACATTCAGCGGATAACCTGAAGCTAATTTCTGAACATAAGCACCAGAGCTTCCTTGTCCACTCAGGCCACCAGTGTTATAAGTACCGTTCAGACCTTTCAACATGTTTTTAAGCCAGGTTGCATTTACACCTAAATCCCAGGTAAAATCTTTTTTCTTGATAATATTTGCAGTTATAGAAAGTTCAACGCCTTTGTTATTAATTGTTGCAGGCAGATTCTTCCATATTTTAGCAGAAGAAGCACCAGGCTGAGGGAAATCCAATTCAAATAAAACATCTTCTGTTTCTTTGTTGAAATAATCTGCTGTTACATTAATTCTGCCGTTCCATAAACTAAAGTCTATTCCTCCGTTGAGTGTGATTGATTGTTCCCATTTCAAATCGGGGTTGCCTACATTCTGCTGACTAATGGAACCCGGGCCTGAAACACCAAACCTTGTTTGTGCAGATCCTGAAGGAAACTCCTGGTTACCGGTTACACCATAACCAAATCTTAATTTCAAATTTTTAACTGCACTCACACTTTGCATAAAGTTTTCGTTACTTAGATTCCATGCTGCCGAAAAAGAAGGGAAAACTGCGTATTTGTTATTTGCTCCAAATTTGGTTGATCCGTCTCTTCTTACAGTAGCGGTAAATAAATATTTATTTTTAATATTGATATTAGCCCTTCCGAACATTGACTGCAGTTCGTTTGTGGGTGACTCATAATGCCAAAGATTGCGGCTGGAGTTTGTTGTGTATCCAAACATATTATAATAAGGAATGCCTATATCAGTGAAATCCTGACCTGTTAGACCTGAGTTAGAATATTCAAAGTTCATATATTCGTAACCAACAACAGCACTAAGATTAAAGTTTTTATTGATTTGTTTGTTATAGCTTAAAGTATGGGTAAATTGTTCAACCAATAATTTTGATTCTGAAGAACTTGCCCAACCCCTGTTTTTAATATCGTTAATGTTAAGAAGCTGACGGCCAATCATAGCAGTACGTCTGCCTTCACTTTGGTTGCGGCCATACTGAAATTTATATTCTAAATCGTTTGTAATTTTAAAATATGGAGCCAAATAACCCCAGATTTGAGTAGTGTTTACATTGTCATCATACATCTTCAACATCCAAAGCGGATTAATTGATGAAGCACCAAACTGAGGCTCTATCCAATAAGTTCCATCGGGTTTCTTCAATGCATGAGTCGGGTTCCACTGTAAAGCTTGACCAATCAGACTGCCCTGGAAACCTGCGTTATTGGTGATCGGAACTACTTCTTCAGTTAGTTGGGCCGTGTTAATATTAACATCGATTCCTAATCTTTTACTTTCAAGAAATTTGAAGTTACCAGTATAACCAACTGTATATTTTTTTAATTGAGATTCTTCTACGATACCTTTTTCATTCAGGAAGCCTATAGATACTCTCTGACGTGCAGTTTCAGTTCCACCACTCAATGCAAGGTTGACATTTTGAGTTACACCTGTACGGAGAATTTCATCCATTACATTTACACTTTCGCCATAGTTACCACTAGTTAAACTATATTTATTTAATGCTGCACGGTATTCGTCTCCACTAAGTATTTCAATTTGATTTGCTATTTTAGAAAGACCAACTGAATAACCAAATTCTATTACCGGAGATCCAGCTTTAGCTTTTTTTGTTGTAATAAGAATTACACCATTTGCACCCCTTGAACCATAGATTGCTGAAGCAGATGCATCTTTTAATACATCTATACTCTCAATATCATTGGGGTTAATAAAGTTTAATGGGTTTGAACCAGGAGTACCTCCTAGACCGGGAGCACCAAGACCTGGACGACCCGATCCACCTTCCAAAGGAACTCCGTCAACTACTACCAAAGGATTATTTCCGGAACGAACTGAACTGGTACCGCGAATACGGATAGATGTACCGGCACCTGGCTGACCATTGTTGCTTGTTATTTGTAAACCGGCAACTTTACCTTGAATCAACTGATCGGGAGAAGTATTAACCCCCTTGTTAAAGTCTTTTGCTCTTACAGTAGCAATGGATCCTGTGAGATCTTTTTTACGTGAAGTACCATAACCTGTGCTTACGACAACCTCACCAAGGTTATCAGCACTGGCAATCAGACTTGCATCTGCAGCTGTTTTACCACTGGAAATATCCACTTCCATACGGCCAAAACCGACTGAAGTAATTACAAGTGTGTTCACATTTGAACCAACAGTAATTTTGTAAGTACCATCAGCACCAGTTGATGTGCCTTTAGATGTTCCTTTAGGAACTACGGATGCACCAGCAATTGGAGATCCGTCTTTGGAATCAGTTACCTTACCGGTAACGGTTCTGTCCTGAGCAAAAGATTGCTGAGCAATCAATAACATTGCAGGAAGAACTACGAGTTTGAGTAGTTTTTTTAAAGACATAAGCATTAGCATTAAAAAATTGAAACGTTAAAAAATAATAAAATTTTTGGGAATAAACAGGCTATAAATATATCAACTTAGTTTGTTTAGTATTTGTCATAAATGAGAATTAGATTTGCAAACGATTGCGAACAAGTTTGCGGAAAGGATTTCTGTTAATAAATTTGACTTTTAATACCAATTATTGCCAAATGTCTGCCGGAGCTACATTAAAAAATATTGCAAAAGCATTGAATATAAGTATCTCAACTGTTTCAAGGGCTTTGAAGAATCATCCTGATATTTCGGATGAAACAAAAAAGAAAGTAACTGAAACCGCGGCCATGCTGGAATATGAGCCCAATGCCTATGCCATCAGTTTACGAACAAATAAAAGCCGGTTAATTGGAATAATCATTCCTTCTATATCTTATTATTTCTATCATTCTTTTATAACAGCAGCAGAAGAAGAAGCGAAAAAAAATAATTACTCATTACTTATACTTCAATCCGGAGACAGCCCCGAAGCTGAATTGGACAATTTGAAGGTTTGCCGCATCAACAGGGTGGCAGCCGTTTTTATATCAATATCCGGGCACACAAAAGATATCAAACCTTTTTTAAAAATGACAGAAGATAATACACCGGTAATCTTTTTTGACCGGGTACCCGAATATGAAGCCTGTGATAAAGTTCGGATCAATGATGAAGAAGCTGCAAGACTTGCAGCGCAAAAAATTATCAACTGCGGTTATAAAAAAGTATTAGCCATATTCGGTAATCCTGAATTATCAATTACAAGAAAAAGACAAAAATCTTTTAAGACAATTTTGGCGGATAAAATTTTAGCAAAAAACCCGATTACAGTAAATGCAATTTCATCAAAAGAAGCAGAGTTGGAAACAACCCGGCATTTAAAATCGAAGACTAAACCGAATGTAATCTTTTGTATGAGCGATGAAATACTCACAGGTGTAATGAAAAGTATTCAGAAATTAAAATTGACAATTCCGGATGATATAGCAGTTATAGCCATCTGTAACGATAGTTTTATTCCAACACTGTATGAACCCGAAATAACTTATGTGGAAACAAATGGGTATGCTCTGGGTAAACTTGCTTTTAAAAGAATGCTAGATCATATGAGTGGCAAAACTTTTATACAAGAAGTTTTATTGCCTCCAAGATTGGTTGAAGGCGGATCTTTATGACATATTCCTATTCAGCAAATTATTCAATAACGATAAATTTCACGAAGCCTGTTCCCTCATTCGTTTTAATAGTTGCAAAATATCCTCCAACCGCGATGTTTTTCAAATGACTTAGTGAAATGATTTGTTTTCCCCTATTAAGCGTTCCGTTGAAAGCTGTTCCAAGCTTTTGTCCTGTATTATTATAAACATCAATCTGCACATTTGTTCTTTTATCTAATGTAAACTCGATATAAGAATTCTTTCCTGCAGGATTAGGAAATATTTTAGGTTGCAATAAATTATTTATCAATGGCAGATCGGGAATAGCTGTGGTTACTGCATTCACAACATTCCTGTTCAGGTACACATGGTACTCGCCGGGTTGCAGTGTAATGTTTTGTGTTGTTCCTGTTGCAGTAATAGTAGCACCCGTAAGATAATCATACCAGATGCCTGAGTTTTGAAAAATGATATTGCCTGCTTGTTGTGTAACTTCAAAATTTCCTACTACAAGTATGTTTGATGTATCGGTTGTAAGTTTCATCCATTTTAAAGCGCCACTCAAATCCCTTGTAACACGATTACTTGTAAAATTATTTTTATAAAATGGATGTACCCTTAGTTTATTTAGACTGCCATAAACCTCGCTCAATCTTTTTCTTAATACATCCTGTAAATAATCCCATTGAATGGGTTTTGGATCTAGCCGACAACTTGAATTAACTGTTCCGTTCGTACAATAATTGATTGAAAAATCATAGCCAATCTCGCCAAACTGCCAGATCATTTTTGGCCCAGGCATATTCAGGAAAAATGCAGCAGCCATTTCGAGACGTTTGGGTGCTATCAAAAAGTTCCTGGTATTATAACCCAATGTCGAATTGCCCGATTGCATAAGGCTGTACATCTGTCTTTCCTCATCATGACTTTCCATATAGCCAACAAGGTGGGGTTGATTCCAGTTACGGGCTGTAAATAAATTTCCCTCAAAATTCCATGTATTGCCATTTGCATCAGCTGAGGAAAAACCTTGTATCGCCCTTGCATAGTTTCCCGTATTATTTGCCCACAATAACATACCGTAATCAGATAATTCAATTTCTTCAGTATTGTCAGCAAAATGTTCTAGTATACAAATTGAACCCGATGACTTCAACTGCATGGTATCATAATATCTTTTCCAGATTGCAATACGGCTTGCATCATACGAACTCCAGAATCCTACATTATTACCAGAATTATTTTGTGTAAACCCTTTTGATAAGTCAAAACGATAACCATCTATTTTGTATTCTTTCAGCCAGTGTTCAATTACCCGGCTGGTAAAATACCGGGTTGCCAGGCTTTCGTGATTAAAATCATTGAACACATTATAAGGATGCCGGGCTGTTTCATTAAACCACGGATTATTTGCAGCAGGTGCATTTGTTGATCCGTTCCAATACAAAGCAGCTAGGGGACATGAACCTGTTGCATGATTCAATGCAACATCCATGATAACTGCAATACCTAAACTATGACAGGAATCTACAAACCTCTTTAATGAATTTTTAGTACCATAATATTTATCAGGTGCAAAAAAATATTCAGGGTTATAGCCCCAGCTATTATTACCACCAAATTCATTTAGCGGCATAACCTCAATCGCATTTACCCCGAGTGTTCTTAAATAATTGAGTGTATCTCTTAAAGTATTCCAGTCATGCGCCGCTATAAAATCCCTCATTAACAATTCATATATCACTAATGATTTTTTATTCGGCCTGTTAAAATTAATATTCTGCCATGTGTAGACTGGTTCGGCTGTTTGTAAAATACTGAATATGCCTGATTGCCCAACTGGATAAGGCCTCAGCCCCGGAAATGTTGTTGATGAAATACCTGCATCATCGTTTGGATGTAAAATTTTTTCTGCATAAGGATCGCCTGTTCTAATGGTGCCGTCAACCACATATTGAAATGCATATTCAGTTCCGGGTGTAAGTCCTGTTAATGTAAGCCACCAGTAATTACCATCTGGTGTTTTTTTTAACTGGTATTGGAGTTGTTCTGTAAAATTACTTCCGGGAAGATCACCCGTAACTGTAACTCTGTTTTTACCTGGCGCATACAATACAAGTGTTGCAATTGTATTATCGGTGTGATAATTTATTCCATCTCTAACACCGGCAGGTAAAACAGCAATTACATTTGATGCAGGAACAAAAAATTTCACAGAGTCTTTTACTGTTCTCGCACCTGATGTTGCTTCTATAAATACTTCGTTATTACCTGCAACTGTTATCTGTGGGTTGGCAGATATAGTTGTTACGTTAATTGTGGATTGAATTTGTACCCCATTAAAAAGAATTTTAAGATTTGCACTTGCATTAGTTGTAGCACTTATACTTAAATTATCTCCAACCTGCTTATTGATTGATTCTGCGACCGGAACATAAGTAGGCTGAAAAAATGGATCAGTGATGCGCAAACTTAAGCTATTATCATAAATGGGTATATACATATCGCTGCCATCCGCATTTCGCTGAACCGAGTTACCATTTCCGTTTCTGAACAGTATTGCAATCTTCCTGATAGCCTCGGCTGAGGGTACTCCGGTTGGAGTGTTGTAGAATGCACGGATATTGTTAATTGTAAATTGCCATTTATTATTACCGATATATGTTGCCTGGGCTATGGCAGTTGTTGTTCCCCATGTAAATTTCGAATATTTCCAGTCGGCAGAAGAACTGCTGTTACTCGTAATTAAGCCGGTATGCACATATATATCCAAAGTAGGAGAATAATTAAAAAGACCCTGATTGCCTTTTGAAGCATCAAGAGTAATAACGATGTTATCATTGTCTTTGGGAAACGCAGGTGTCCACGTAAGCAGTTGTGCATTTATTTTGACAGCTGAAATTGCGAGGAAATAAAATACTGCCAGATATTTCATAAGCATTAAAAAAATTTGAGCAACTAAGGTAGGCGATATGTACTTTTAAAACTTTAAAATTCCTGTAATTTTTTTCTGTTTAAAATAAACCATAGTTATTAATTTTATCCTTCAACACCTCTCATTATGTATTCAACCGAAGAAACCCGTTTCTTGCAAAAGCAAACTAAACAATTGCTTGACATAAACGAAAAAAAATTAATTACAATAAAAGAAACGGAAACGCTTCGCAATGTTCTTCGCTTCCATGAACACCGTTATTATATTCTAAACGACCCGTTGATTTCTGATTTTGAATATGATCAGCTTTATAAATCATTGGAAAAAATTGAAAATGAAAATCCAGGATTCGTAACAAAAGATTCTCCTACTCAGAGAGTAGCAAAAGGATTAATCAAAGACCTGCCTGCCGGACAGGCAGGTTTCCCTTCTGTACAACATTTAGTCCCTATGCTTTCATTAGATAATTCTTATAATAGTGATGACTTAATTGATTTTGACAGAAAAGCAAGGGTACTTACCGGAAAAGATAAAATAGAATATTGTGTGGAACCAAAATTTGACGGTGGAAGTATTTCTTTGGTTTATGAAAATGATTTATTAACCCGGGGTGCTACAAGAGGTGATGGGGTAGAGGGTGATGAAGTAACTACAAATGTAAAACAGATAAAAACGATTCCACTCTCTGCAAAATTTTCTGACTATGGATTGCAACAAGTGGAAATAAGAGGCGAAGTATTGATTAATAAAACCAATTTTAAAAAATATAATGAAGGGTTGGTTGAACAAGGTTATGCCCCTTTGGCAAATCCACGTAATGCTGCAAGTGGTACCTTAAGAATTAAAGAATCCGCCGAAGTAAGTAAAAGAAATCTTGAAGCATTTGTTTACCATGTCAGCTTTTATACACTATTAAAAGGTAAAAAAGTTCCTGAAGAACTTACGAAGCATTCCACATCAATTGATTTGCTATGGAATTGTGGTTTTCGTAGTCCGAAAAAAGAAATGAAAGTAGTGAGTGGAATAGAGGGTGTAATAAAATACTGTAATGAGTTTGAAGAAAAACGTGATGGGCTTCCTTATGAAATTGACGGGATGGTGATAAAAGTAAACGAACTGGCGTTGCAGGATAAAATGGGAATGACATCGCATCACCCACGCTGGGCAATTGCCTATAAATTTAAAGCAAGACAAGGCACCAGCAAAATGTTGAATGTAGAATTCCAGGTTGGCAGAACCGGATCGATTACTCCGGTTGCGAAAATAGAACCCACCCCAATTGGAGGCGTAACGGTTTCCTCTATTTCACTTTTTAATGAAGAGGTGATAAAGGAAAAAGATTTGATGATTGGAGATACTGTACTGGTGGAAAGAGCAGGCGATGTAATACCGTATATAGTTAAGTCAATGCCTGAATTAAGAACGGGGAAAGAGAAGAAAATTATTTTTCCAAAAAATTGCCCGGTTTGCAGCAGTAAATTATTTAAAGAAGATGAAGAAGCTGTCTGGCGTTGTGTAAATATTGATTGCCCTGCCCAGGTGATTGAACGCATCAGCCATTTTGTAAGTAAAGATGCTATGGATATCCGCGGATTTGGTGATGCGAATGTCAGAAAATTTTATGAAATGGGTCTTTTAAAAGATATACCTGGAATTTATAATCTCGATTTTAAAAAGATTGGCGAACTGGAGGGCTTTGGTCAAAAGTCAATTGATAATTTGCAATCAGCAATCAACAATTCAAAAAGCCAGCCATTGCATCGTTTACTATTCGCTTTAGGCATTCGCTTTGTTGGAGAAACAACTGCTAAAACTTTAGCAAGAGCAGTTAATCACTTACTGGATTTAAAAAAATATTCGTTGGAAGACTTACAAAACCTGGAAGATGTAGGTCCGAAAGTAGGTGGAAGTATTCATCATTTTTTCAGCAATAAAGAAAATCTTCATTTACTTAAACAATTAGAAGAAATTGGATTGCAATTAAAAAATGAAAAAAAAGAATTGACAGCAGCGGGCAATCTTAAGGGTCAGTCATTTTTATTTACCGGAACACTACCCACTTTAAAAAGAAGTGATGCTGAAGCCATGGTGGAAAAAAATGGTGGTCAGATATTGGGTGGTGTAAGTGCTAAACTGAATTACCTGGTAGTAGGGGAAGATGCAGGAAGTAAATTGGACAAGGCAAAAAAATTAAATACAGTAAAAATTATTTC
>JANPEU010000083.1:0-6433 GCA_031423175.1 Bacteroidota bacterium | reverse complement strand
GATTCATAAATGCAAACACCACATCATTATCGCTTAAGTTACCAGCAATTCTGAAACCACCGGTAAACCGATAGTCTTCAAATAAATCACTTGTCCCCATTCTTATCAAACCATTAAAATCATTTCCGTTTGAAGAGTAGATGGGTCCGGCACCACCACCATACGGTTGAAATTTATTTACCGTAAGCACTGTATTGTTAAAACCGGATACTACATAGTCTGTAAAATATTTCGGTGGACGATATTCATATAGTTTTGCTTTCTTTAAAACATTTTCTTTTTCATCTTCTACGGCTACATCTGTTTTTTTAGTTGCCGATTTTGTAGAATCTGTTTTTGAATCAAACTCAGTTTGAAAAAAATCATCTTTTTTCTTTTTATCATCCTTTGGTGCAGGATTTTCCAATTCTTGTTTGCCTGCATTCAACCGGTCATCTTCCAAAACTTTTTTCATGTACTCTGTTGGCTTGGCAGTTACATTGCGGCGACGCAGTAATGCTTCATCTACCCGTAAGCGATACAATAATTTCATATCACCCACTTTCACGGTTTCACTTACATGGCTGTTATCACCAGCACTTCTTGTTTCCAACATACTGCTTTGGTAGTTGGTAAGTGGAAATACATATGTAGAATCATTGGTTACGGAAACAAAGCCAACCGAATCAATATCTGTTTTACCCCATTCTTTTAAAGTACTATCCACTTCGGCACGGGGCGGGTTGCGCAGCATTTCATCGCCAATAAACACCAGCGTATCCAGACCGGCACGTTCTGTTGTAAAGAATCCTGCATAGCGATTGCTTACACCATTTTCATTGCTTACAAATGTAAAATGCGAAGTATTGTATTGTGAAGGATAACGGGCATTGCCGTATTTCATTTTACTTAACTGAGAAATTTGTTTTGCATCCGATTTATTCCAGTTGTCAACTAAAAAAATATTATAGCGGCCTGTTGGCAGCGAATCATCACTGGAAACTGCCATGGCACTTGGACGGTTACTCGAAAAAATAATCCCTGTTTTATTGGGAAAAGCTACAAAAGAAGCATCCAGATCATCATATACATCATTCGTTATTTGTTCTACCGATTCTTTATCCAATTTATAGACAAAAATATCTGTCTGCCCACTTTTCACTGCACTTAATATAAGTGTGTTGGCATCTAACATATATTTCATGTCTTGTACCTGGTCAAACATCGCTAGTTCACGGTTGTTGATATATTTTATTCCATTAGCCGCATCATATACAAACATTTTCAGTTTGCCTTCACTATTATAAATACATGCAAGTCGTGTACCCTTGTTATCCCAGGCAAGTATCGGGTAGTTGGGGTTTACTTCATCTTCACGGCTTCTTGCTCCAAGTTTAAGTAATACTTTTCTTCTGATAAAGTTTTCTACCAGCACTACCTGATATTTTCCCTGCTTAAACTCTACTAACGCATAACTAAAACTTCTGGAAATCGGATTGGCATTGAAACGGAAATAATCTTTTTTCCCAACTACTTCGCTTATAGCTACCGTTCCCTTTGGTGCATTCCGCCTGCCTCTGATATCTTTAAAATATCTTGCTTGTTCATCCTGCATCAATTGCTGAAGAACGGTTTTAAATTTTTTCTTGGTTATTTTATTCGACGCATTATTCAAATTGCGGTAGATGCGGGCTAAGTATAAAAAGTAAGTGGTTTTATTTTTACCATACTTGCCTGCAAAATAATTCCAGAATGCATGACCAGCTAGCAATGGTTTTTTGTAAGCAAAATGATAAAAGTTTTTATACTCAGCAGATAAAACTGCAGCTCGAAATTCATCATCGAGTGCCGAACTCCAGTTTTCAGCTGCGTATGCAACATAACCATCGGTTAGCCATTTTGGTAAATCGAGTAAAGCCTGGTTGGCAGCGTACTCACCCAGGTCATCACCAAACAAAACATTATCTACTAAAATTTTTGCAATACCCTCCCGTATTTGTCTTTTAAAATTTTCATGATTGCCATCGAAGTAAATAATCATTTTATTATTTACAAATTTTGTAACACCACCGGCATTCTGCCAGTCAATACCCATACCGATATTGCTTTGCTGGTATTCGTCAAAATTATTATACACGACTATATTGGCGCGACGTTGCAAACCATATTCGATATATTCTTCCAACCCCGGCAATTCTTGTTCAGCAATTTGAGCAACAAATTTTCCCAATGCCAACCCATCTTGGCTGAAATAAGTATTGAAGTTTTCGGTTTGATAATATTTCCAGTTAAATTTCTGGAATTGCACCCGGTTTTTTCCAAACTCCACAGTATTCACCTGTGCAGAAGTTTGCAAGGTTGAAAAAATAATAGTAAGGTTTAGCAGAGCAATAAGTTTCTTCATAGTATCTGTTTAATCGTTCTAGTTTTAATCGTGAAAATCTTATTCAACGAAGCCTGGGCTTGATTGAATATTTTTTGGTACGAACGGAATTGCTACTATTTGATTAAAGTTGTCCCGGATGTCCGGGACTCCGTTCATCGTCCGGTTATTCTATTGTACCATTGCAAACTGTCCTTCAATCTTCAACTGAATTTATATTTCAAAAGTTCCATTTTGAACCACATAGTCACATAAGCCATATAGAAATACACATAGGGTTTTAATCTGTATTTCTATGTAAAAAACTATGTTTCTATGTGCCTATGTGGTTCACTATTTCTTTAATAAATTCTATTATTGCAAAATCCGTACAGTTTTTATTTCCACCAAATCCATTTAAATCCGTATAATCGTAGTTCTAAAATAAGGAAATCTATTCATGTTACACGTTAAGAGTTTTACATTTAGCCCCGTTCAGGAAAATACGTATGTTTTATACAACGATCAAAAGCAATGCTGCATTATAGATCCGGGTTGTTATTTTCCGGCGGAAAAGGAAGAACTTAAGATTTTTATAGAACAAAATTCGCTCCAGCCCATACTTTTGCTCAATACACATTGCCATTTAGATCATGTATTCGGCAATAAATTCGTAGGCGATACCTGGAACCTCACCCTTCATATTCATTCGTTAGAAAAACCTGTTCTTGATTTTGCCCCGCAATCCGGTGCTATGTGGCAATTGCCTTTCGACAGCTATAATGGTGAATTAGTTTATTTACGGGAAGGGGAAAAAATAAGTTTGGATAAAGATGAATTGGAAATTCGTTTCGTTCCGGGCCATAGCCCCGGTAGTATTTGTTTTTATAATGAAGCCGGGGGTTTTGTTATTGGCGGTGATGTATTATTTAATGGCAGCATCGGCAGAACCGATTTACCCGGCGGCGATTTTAAAACTTTAATCAATAGTATTCAAACCCAGCTATTCATTTTGCCGGATGAAACAAAAATTTATTCGGGGCATGGACCAGTTACAACGGTGGGGTTTGAGAAAATGAATAATCCGTTTGTGAAGTTGTATTGATATAAAAACTAAAAATTTATTACAACACCTGTTTGGAAAATCGATTTATTGATGCCTGACTCAATGAATATCCCAATATTTTTTGAGAACATATACTTCAGCCCGATGCCTGCACAAAAATCGAAAGCATTTTTATTTAACTTCTTCTCTACTACTCTGATTAAGGGACTGGGCAAAAAACCAAGAGAATTTAAAGGGTTGGGATCAGGATAATAATGAATGAGTTTTGTGTTCATTATATAGTATCCCATTTCTAT
This sequence comes from Bacteroidota bacterium, assembly GCA_031423175.1. Taxonomy (GTDB): domain Bacteria; phylum Bacteroidota; class Bacteroidia; order Chitinophagales; family Chitinophagaceae; genus VBAR01. Next base: position 2,730 of record JANPEU010000083.1, on the reverse strand, counting down.
ATTTATGTAAGGATTGATTTTTGAACTATTCAAAAAATGGTAATTTATGGATGGCAAAATTCTAATAGCACTGGCAGTATATGCATGTGTTTCAAATATTGGCGCAAAAATGCCAAACTCATCATTACCAGCTTTCATAAAACCTATATCTAAGCCGATGCCTGTTTTTTTATTTATTTTATACTCATACTTTAAGTATATATCGTCAGTTCTTTTTGGAACCTTGAAGTTCAGTTTTTCTATTTCCTCCTTCCACCAGTTTGCATCTATTTTATAACCATATCCAATTGTAATTTGATGTTTTTTATGAATTATTTGTTTTTCCTGAGATTGAGAAGTTACTGAATAAATAAAACATACTGATAAAGCACAAATTACCTTTTTCATTTGTATGCGGTTTTATTTTGAATAAAATTTGATAATTAAAAATAAAACCTCGCAAACCCAGTTCCTTAGCGAATTTTGCAATTCAAAATGACGATTTGCAGAAATTGCAACTGAATAGGGAAGGTTGGGAGTTCTCATGGTCGGAATCAAAATTTTTAGACCAACTAAAAAAAGGAATGAAAAAAATGAATGGTACTGTTTTGAGGATGAATTAAAAATTAGTGGGTAGAAAAATTTTCCAATAACCAGCATCCTTTGAATTTCCTTCCTCTTAATCTAACCACAAACAAGCCAGAAATAATTACAGGTATCTCTTACTTATTGTAAATCGTCATAAACTGCCTGGGGGTTATCACAGGTAATTGGTGAGATGCTTTTTTGAAATCTTTGGTATTGGAAGTAATAAAATAATCAATGCCTTTTATTTGCAGAGCCGTGTAGTATTGAACGGCATCTTCAAGGTCAGGAAAGCCGGCGTTCAAACCGTTTATAAAGCAGGTTTCGTCGGGTGATTTCAATGATAGAAAATTAAACAACCGGGAAATTACAGTAACAATATTTTCATTAGACATTCCATCCTTAGTCAAAAAATAAATTACAGTCTGAAGACAGGATGATGAAGTGTAAAGCTTGATTTTTCTGTTACGAGCCAGTGTCAGAATGTTCAGGCAATCTTCATGATGAGGCTCTCTTCTCAAAAATGCATCGAGGAAAATATTGCTGTCAGCAAACACAATTACTTCCATTATTTCCGCCTTTTAGGTTTACTCATCTTCAAATATTCTTCATAACGCCAATCGTTAACCATCTTGTTATAATCGCCGTCAGCAGGTAATGGTATATTACTTTTATGTTTTTTCATAATTTCCATAATTTCTTCAATAGGACCAATAGTTTTATCTTCTTTTTCAATAATGCTGTTCAGGTATTCCTCCACCATACGGCTGATGCTTTTTCCCCGTCTGCGGGAAAGTCGCCTGGCTTTCAGGATCGTTTTTTCATTAATGCTTAATGTAAGTTTCTGGGTCATGGAATATAATTTTTTACCAAGATACGTATAATTATAAAAGGTACGTAGTGTTACTGGAAATTTTTAACCTGCTGATGAAAAAGTTATTCATTCTTTTCTATAAGTTGTTAAGAGGAAGGTTTAAAGTACCTCCCCACCACCGGCATCTTCTCCAGCTCCTTCCTCTCCACCTTTAAAATCAATATCACAAATAACCCAATCAACCCAACCGCAACACCCCGGTTTGCCCAAACTGTAAAATCAAAACTTACAAATAAACGATGCAGTAAAAACAAAAGCACAGATATAATTATATAGGTAAAAATTTTTTTCCATGCGTATGGTACCGGGTAATATTTTTGCCCAAGCAAGCAACTTGCCACCATCATAAATCCATAGCAGAGTATAGTAGCAATTGCACATGCCATATAGCCCCATACTGGAATAAAAAACCAATTAAATAAAATTGTGATAACAGCTCCTCCAATCGTAATCCATGCCCCAGTCAGGTTTTTATTTTTTAATTTATACCAAATGGACAGGTTGTAATAAATACCCAGGAAAATTTTTGCAACCATCAATACAGGCACAACTTTTAGCCCCAGTGCATAATTAGGGTGTTTGTTTACACTCATAAAATGTTTCCAGACGTCAAGAAAAAGCGTTACCCCCAAAAAACAAAAACAACAGGCGATAACAAAAAATTTCATGATCCGTGCATAAGTTCTTTGCGCATTTTCGGCAGTGGATTGCTTAAAGAAAAATGGTTCAGCGCCAAGCCTGAAAGCCTGAATAAACAAAACGATAAGGATGGCTAATTTATAGTTTGCACTGTAAATTCCGCTTACGGCAAAATTTTCTTCGGGAGTGCCGGGTAAAAGTTTCAGCAGCATGGTCCGGTCAATTGTTTCATTTATCATACCACCAAAACCAACAATAATAAGCGGCCATGAATAACTCATCATCTCCTTCCAGAAAGCCGGGCTGATACGAAACCGGAATTTAAATAATTCCTTTGCAAGTAGTAATAGGGTAACGCCGCTGGCAACCAGGTTTGCAATAATTACATAGCCCAGCCCTATTTCGGGTTTATATAAACCGGAAAAAAAGGTTCCGGCTTTTTTTTCAAAATCATTTTTACACACCAAAAAGAAAAATAATACTAAACCTACATTGATGAGGATGTTTAATATTTTAATAAATGCATATTTCCGGGGTCTGCCTTCATAACGCAATTTTGCAAACGGCATCACGGCAAGTGTATCTAATGAAGCAATCAGTATTATCCAAACAACATACTCGGGATTTTTACCCAGTTCATAAAACACCGCAAT
>JANPEU010000082.1:0-10485 GCA_031423175.1 Bacteroidota bacterium | reverse complement strand
CACTTGGTAAAAATCTGAAAGTGGCATTCATGCCATGGAAAGGCTACAACTTTGAGGATGCAATCGTAATAAGTGAAAGAGTGGTAAAAGAAGATATGTTTACTTCCTTGCATATTTCCGAATATGAGTTGGAAGTTCGTGACACAAAATTGGGTGAAGAAGAATTGACACCTGATATTCCAAACGTATCGGAAGAAGCAACAAAAGATCTGGATGAGCATGGTATTATCCGCATCGGCGCACAAATAAAAGAAGGTGATATATTAATTGGAAAAATAACTCCAAAAGGAGAAAGTGATCCAACACCGGAAGAAAAATTGTTGCGTGCCATCTTTGGTGATAAAGCCGGTGATGCAAAGGATGCTTCATTAAAAGCTCCGAACGGTGTGGAAGGTGTTGTGATTGGTAAAAAATTATTCCAACGTGCTAAGAAAGATAAGAATGGTAAAGTAAGAGAGAAAGCAGCATTGGAAAAATTGGAAAAAATTCATGATACCAATGAGAAAGCTGTACTGGATGTGTTGCTTGAAAAATTGACCGCTTTGCTGAGTAAACATACATCAGCAGGTGTAAGCAATAATTTTGGTGAAACATTGATTGGTAAAGGAGCCAAGTTTACTCCAAAAAATCTTTCTGAAATTGATTATCAGAATATAAATCCATTGCATTGGACGGGTGACCGGAAAACAGATGATCAGATCAATACGCTTTTACACAACTATAATATTAAGTACAACGAAGAATTAGGTCGTTATAAAAGAGAAAAATTTAATATTTCAATTGGAGACGAGTTACCTGCAGGTGTACTGAAACTTGCCAAAGTTTATATAGCTGTAAAACGTAAGTTGAAAGTGGGAGATAAGATGGCGGGTCGTCACGGTAATAAAGGAATTGTTGCTAAAATCGTCCGTCAGGAAGATATGCCGTTCCTGGAAGATGGAACCCCGGTTGATGTAGTATTGAATCCGCTTGGTGTACCAAGCCGTATGAATCTCGGACAGATTTATGAAACAATCCTTGGATGGACTGGTGAAAAATTAGGATTGAAATTCGCTACGCCGATTTTTGACGGTGCATCCGTAGATGAAATTGCAGAACATTGCAAGCAAGCAAATATTCCGATGTACGGTCACACGTATTTATATGATGGCGAAACAGGTGATAAATTCCATCAGAAAGCGACCGTGGGTATTATCTATGTCATCAAACTACACCACATGGTGGATGATAAAATGCATGCCCGTTCAATTGGACCATATAGTTTAATTACACAACAGCCGTTGGGTGGTAAAGCTCAGTTTGGTGGTCAGCGTTTTGGTGAGATGGAAGTTTGGGCATTGGAAGCATATGGTGCATCAAATATTCTTCAGGAATTATTGACGCTTAAATCAGACGATATTATTGGAAGAGCAAAAACCTATGAGGCGATTGTAAAAGGCGACAATGTTCCAAAAGCTGGTGTGCCGGAATCATTCAATGTATTGGTGCATGAATTGAGGGGATTGGGTCTTGATCTTAAGTTTGAATAAATGAGAGAGAATTTGCAAATGTGCTGATGTGCAAATTTGCAAATGAGAGAAAAGGAAGACTGAATCACAATGTTGAATAGAATTACCGAACGTAGAAGAGTGCGACGCAACAGACAATGATTGGTGTTGTTGTCGCCGGGTTCAAAAAAAAAAAATTGTAATTTAAAAACTGCAATAAAAAATTTTGAACGGGTATCGAAATCTAAAATCACAAATCTAAAATCGCAAATAGATTATGTCTATCAGAAAAGAAAATCGACCAAAAGCTGCCTTTACAAAAATTACAATCGGCCTGGCATCGCCTGATACCATTCTTGAAAGAAGTTATGGTGAAGTGCTGAAGCCCGAAACCATTAACTATCGTACTTACAAACCGGAACGTGATGGTTTGTTTTGCGAACGGATTTTTGGACCGGTAAAGGATTTTGAATGTGCATGTGGAAAATACAAACGTATCCGTTACAAAGGCATTGTGTGTGATCGTTGCGGTGTAGAAGTAACGGAGAAAAAAGTACGCCGTGAAAGGATGGGGCATATCAAATTGGTAGTACCTGTTGTTCATATCTGGTATTTTAAATCATTGCCAAATAAAATTGGGTATCTGTTAGGTGTAAGTTCTAAGAAATTGGAAACGATCATCTATTATGAACGTTTTGTAGTAATACAAACCGGTATTCGTGCAGAAAAAGGCCAGAACCTTGGTGATTTATTAACGGAAGAAGAATACCTGGATATTCTGGACACGTTGCCAAAAGACAATCAGTATTTACCGGATGATGATCCAAATAAATTCATTGCAAAAATGGGTGCTGAAGCAGTACATGATATGTTGCAAAGAATAGATCTTGATCAAATGTCATTTGATTTACGGAATACAGCAGCTACAGAAACATCTCAACAGCGTAAAGCAGATGCCTTGAAGCGTTTGAGTGTAGTAGAAGCATTTCGGGATGCAAATACAAGAATCAATAACCGTCCGGAATGGATGGTGATGCAATATATTCCTGTTATACCACCCGAATTACGTCCATTGGTTCCATTAGATGGTGGTCGTTTTGCATCTTCTGACTTGAATGATTTATATCGTCGTGTTATTATTCGTAATAACCGTTTGAAAAGATTATTAGAAATCAAAGCACCTGAAGTTATCCTTCGTAATGAGAAGCGTATGTTGCAGGAAGCGATTGATTCATTATTTGATAACTCAAGAAAATCAAATGCAGTGAAAGCTGAAGGCGGCCGTGCATTAAAATCATTGAGTGATGTGTTGAAAGGTAAGCAAGGCCGTTTCCGTCAGAACCTGTTGGGTAAACGTGTTGACTATTCTGGTCGTTCGGTTATCGTGGTAGGCCCTGAATTGAAATTGCATGAGTGTGGTTTGCCAAAAGATATGGCTGCTGAATTGTTCAAGCCATTTATCATTCGCAAACTCATCGAGAGAGGAATTGTAAAAACGGTAAAGAGTGCAAGAAAATTAGTTGATAAAAAAGAAGCAATCGTTTGGGATATTCTTGAAAATATTTTAAGAGGTCATCCGATTATGCTGAATCGTGCCCCCACACTTCACCGTTTGTCAATTCAGGCTTTTCAACCTAAGTTGATTGAAGGAAAAGCAATTCAATTGCATCCGTTGGTGTGTGCTGCGTTCAACGCCGACTTCGATGGTGATCAGATGGCTGTTCACGTTCCGTTGAGCCATGCTGCAGTTTTAGAAGCTCAATTATTAATGCTTGCATCACATAACATTTTGAATCCTCAAAATGGTACGCCCATCACACTTCCTTCTCAGGACATGGTATTGGGTTTGTATTATTTAACAAAAGGAAGAAGAAGTGAAGGTGGGGCAAAAGCCCGTGGTGAAGGAATGATTTTTTATAATGCAGATGAAGTTATCATAGCTTATAACGAAGGTGTAACCGATTTGCATGCATGGATTAAAGTAAAAACCAATATTCGTAATGAAGATGGTTTGCTTGAGCATAAATTAATTGAAACTACGGTTGGTCGTGTAATTTTTAACCAGCACGTTCCTGCTGAAGTTGGTTTTATAAATGCCTTGCTTACAAAAAAGAATCTACGTGAAATCATTGGTGATATAATTAAAATCACCAACGTTCCAAAAACTGCGAAGTTCCTGGATGATATTAAAACACTTGGATTCCGAACAGCATTTCAGGGAGGATTATCATTTAATATTAATGACCTGATTATTCCTGATGTAAAAGAAGAAATGCTGGACAATGCAAAAGTGGAAGTGGATGAAGTTTGGGAAAATTACAATATGGGTCTTATTACAAACAACGAACGCTACAATCAGATCGTAGATATCTGGAGCCGTGTGGATACCCGTATTACAGAAACCTTGATTCGTGAACTAGCGGCTGATAAACAAGGATTCAATTCAGTGTTTATGATGCTCGATTCGGGTGCAAGAGGTAGCAAACAACAGATCAAACAGCTTGCTGGTATCAGAGGATTGATGGCGAAGCCAAGAAAATCTGGTAGCACTGGAAGTGAGATTATTGAAAATCCGATTCTTTCCAACTTCAAAGGTGGATTAAATGTATTGGATTACTTCATCTCTACACACGGTGCCCGTAAGGGTCTTGCAGATACAGCCTTGAAAACTGCGGATGCAGGTTACTTAACCCGTCGTTTGGTTGACGTCGCACAGGATGTTGTAATTACGGAAGAGGATTGTGGTACACTACGTGGTATCAATACAAGTGCATTAAAAGACAATGAAGATGTAATAGAACAATTAAGCGATAGAATAGCTGGTCGTACTTCATTACATGATATTTACAATCCATTGAATGAAGATTTGATTATAACTGCAGGTGAAGAAATAACATGGGAATTAGCACGGAAAATAGAAGAATCAGGAATTGAGTTTGTTGAAATTCGTTCTGTACTTACCTGCGAAAGTAAACGCGGATGTTGTGTAAAATGTTATGGTAAAAATCTTGCATCTGGAAACCTTGCACAGAAAGGTGATGCGGTTGGTATCATAGCAGCACAGTCAATCGGTGAGCCGGGTACACAGCTTACACTCCGTACCTTCCACGTTGGTGGTGTTGCGGGTTCTGCTTCAGTTGAATCAACATTGCCAGCAAAATTTGATGGCAATATTCAATTCGATGGATTAAGAACTGTAACGGTTGAAAATCCAGATGGCGAAAAAGTTCAGGTTGTAATTGGTCGTACAGGTGAGGTAAGAATTATCGATACGAAGAATGATCGCTTATTAATAACAAATAATATTCCTTACGGTGCAACGCTGAATGTAAAAGACGGACAGAAAATCCGGAAAGGAGATATTCTTTGCACATGGGATCCTTATAACAACGTAATTGTTGCCGAGCAAAATGGTAAATTGGTATTTGATAACGTAATTGAAGGGGTTACCTACCGCGAGGAAGCTGATGAGCAAACCGGACACCGTGAAAAAGTGGTTATTGAAACCCGTGATAAAACAAAAATACCTTCAATTGTAGTAGAAGGAAAAGATAAAAAAATCTATAACCTTCCTACAGGCAGTCATATTATTCCTGAAGAAGGTGATGATGTGAAAGCAGGTAAAGTGTTGGTGAAAATTCCGAGAGTGTTAGGAAAGTTGAGAGATATTACCGGAGGTCTTCCAAGAGTTACTGAATTGTTTGAAGCAAGAAACCCAAGCAACCCTGCTATTGTTTCTGAAATAGATGGTGTGGTAACGATGGGAGCTATCAAACGCGGTAACCGGGAAATAATGATTGAAGCAAAAGATGGTGTACAGAAAAAATATCTTGTACCGTTAACACGTCAGATACTTGCTCAGGATGGTGACTTTGTAAAAGCAGGTACGCCAATGAGTGATGGACAAATTGCACCAATTGATATTTTAGAAATTAAAGGACCGTTTGCCGTACAAGAATATGTGGTAAATGAAATTCAGGAAGTATATCGCTTACAGGGTGTGAAGATCAATGATAAACATATTGAAGTTATCGTTCGTCAGATGATGCGTAAAATTTATATCGTTGATCCGGGTGATACAAGATTCTTAGAAGAAGATCTGGTTGATAAATTTGAGTTCATCAACGAAAACGATTATATCTACGATAAGAAAGTGGTTATGGAAGCTGGTGATAGTGGTAAAATGCGTGCCGGACAAATTGTAACACTACGTGAAGTAAGAGAAGAAAATTCTATTCTTCGACGTAGCGATAAGAAAGCAGTTGAGTTTCGTGATGCCAAACCAGCAACTTCATCTCCATCTTTACTCGGTATCACAAAAGCATCCTTGGGTGTGCAAAGCTGGATTTCAGCAGCATCATTCCAGGAAACAACGAAAGTGCTTTCATCAGCAGCTATCGAAGGTAAAACCGATGAGATGCTCGGATTGAAAGAGAATGTAATCACAGGTCATCCGATTCCGGCTGGTACTGGTTTACGGGAATTTGAAAGCATTATCGTGGGAAGCAAGGAAGAATATGAATTGCTTCAGACAACACGTGAAGCTATGAGTTTTGATGACGAAGAGTAATAATCTGAGATTAAAACGATTAAATGATTTCAAAGATAAAAAACTAAGGAGCAGATTTATTTGCTCCTTTTTGTTTTTCTAAACGAAATGACTTTTATCAGTGAAATCATTCGAATTAAAAATTATCAGCAACAACGATGTTAAGTGTTTCATAAAGTACCTGATTAATTATATTTGCCCGGTGGTTCATATTTAAATTGCAAAAAATGTTGGGAATGAAAAATGGAATGTTGATCTGGAATCTTGTTTTAACAGCAGCAGCAGCCGTATTACTTTTTTTATATTTCGGAGGAAATAAAAAAAGCAATGTGGTAAAAACGGTTACATCCGATTCGGGAAAATTGGAAACTCAAACACGTATTGCATATATTGATATGGATTCTGTTCAGGAAAATTATACGTATGCAAAAGATTTTCTGGATAAGATAAAGAAAATGGAATCTGATAATAACCTGGAAATGGAAAAATTGGGGGATAGTTATCAAAAAAAATTAAATGCCTATGCACAGCAGGACCAGGCTGCAGGCCTTTCTCAATTAAGTGAAGTACACCAGCAGGAATTGATGGCAATTCAAAAAAATGTTACAGATCGTAAACAAAACATTGAACAGGAATATATAAAATATGTAAATCAGAATGAATTGAAGTTGCGTAATAATATTAAAGACTTTTTGAAAGTATATAATAAGGACAGAAAGTATTCTTATATCATGTCATACGAAGACAGAATGTTTTATTATGTGGATACACTTTATAATATCACAACAGAAGTTATTAAAGGATTGAACGAGGAGTATAAAATAAAGAAGCCATAAAATTGTTTTGTAAATAATTGTAAGCCTTTCCAATTCGGAGGGGCTTTTTATTTAGAGTTATCCGAAAGTGAGTTGAAATACTTATCTTGAATTTTAAACCAAACTTATGAGTACAGAAAAAGCAGCATTCAAACAATCACTAGGCTTAATGGATGCAACAATGGTTGTTGCTGGTTCTATGATTGGCTCCGGAATTTTTATTGTAAGTGCAGATATTACAAGATATGTTGGCAGTGCTGGTTGGTTAGTTGCCGTATGGGCAATCACAGGATTTATGACAATAATAGCAGCGGTAAGTTATGGTGAACTAAGTGCTATGTTTCCTAAAGCCGGCGGGCAATATGTTTATCTTAAAGAAGCATTTAATCCGCTTGCAGGTTTTCTCTACGGCTGGAGTTTTTTTGCCGTAATACAAACTGCAACTATCGCTGCGGTAGGTGTTGCCTTTAGCAGGTTTACAGCCTATCTTATTCCGGCTGTTGGCGAGGATAATATTTTAATGAATCTTGGCTTTATAAAAATTTCCGCAGCCCAGTTGCTTGCTATTGCATTAATTCTATTTCTTACCTGGACAAATTCAAAAGGGATAAAAGGTGGTAAAATAATTCAGACAACTTTTACAACAACAAAACTGCTTTCTTTATTCGGATTAATTATTCTTGGATTTTTACTGACTAAGCAAAGTTTCTGGACTGAAAACTGGAACACAGGTTTTAATGCAATGCAATTAGAACAAGATTCTGCTGGTGGGTTTATAAAAATAGGTAACTGGACTTCTATCAGCGGCACTGTATTGATAGGTGCTATAGCAGCAGCAATGGTTGGTTCTATTTTTAGCAGCGATGCCTGGAACAACGTAACATTTATTGCCGGAGAAATAAAAAATCCGAAACGTAATATTGGTTTGGCTTTATTCTTTGGTACATTAATCGTAACGCTTATATATATATCAGCTAACCTGATGTATTTGAATGTACTTCCTTTAAACGGCATTGCTTTTCCCGAAGGCGATAGAGTAGCGGTTGCTGCCTCCAATGCAATTTTTGGAAATGCAGGTGCGTATATTATTGCAGTAATGATTATGATTTCAACTTTCGGGTGCAACAATGGATTAATATTAGCCGGCGGAAGAGTTTATTATACAATGGCAAATGATGGTTTGTTTTTTAAAAAAACTGGTGAGCTGAATAAAAACGCAGTGCCTGAATATGCAATGTGGGCACAGGCAATTGTTGCTTGCCTGTTATGTTTGAGTGGCAGGTATGGCGATTTACTGGATATGGTTTCGTTTGTTGTTGTATTATTTTATGCAGTTACTATTCTTGGTATTTTTATTTTAAGGAAAAAGAGACCCGATATTGAAAGGCCATATAAAGCATTTGGTTACCCTTTGTTGCCAGCTATTTATATTATACTTGCAATTACATTTTGTTATTTCCTGATTACGATGAAACCAAAATATGCAGGTATCGGTTTGGGAATTGTATTGGCAGGTATTCCGCTTTATTATCTGGCTGTTGGCTTAAAAAAGAAAGTGTAAGGATTTGTTTTATTTTTGAAGTAAATACTAATTGGAAAAAAATAGTACGCATACAAAACAACTGACAAAAATTAAGAAGGACTTAAGATCAGCATATAAAGAAATTCTTCAAATAAAAAAGAGAAATAAAAAGGCTGTACCTCTTATAGATTTTTTAAATAAACTTTAAACCATTTTTACAAAAACCTATTTGAAATTCAAAAGGAATTATTATTTTAAACTATGACTGATTTTAATAAACTATTTCAATCTTTTTTATCACTTAAAGTAGGTGTAATTGGAGATGTAATGCTCGACACTTATATGTGGGGCAGTGTGGACCGTATATCACCGGAAGCTCCTGTGCCAGTTGTTTCATTGCATAAAAAGGAGTATCGTGTCGGCGGCGCCGGAAATGTGGCTTTGAATTGTAAAACATTAGGGGCACAGGTTTTTATGCTAACAGCAATGGGTAATGATGCAGAAGCAATTCATCTGGAAGAATTATTTAATTCATCGGGTATTAATACATCCTGGTTGGTGAAAAGTAATAACCGCATTACAACCAGTAAAACAAGAATCATCAGCCGTAATCAGCAAATGATGCGGTTGGATAATGAAGTAATACATGATTTGAACAGTTCTGATGAAAATGCAATGGTTGAAAAAGTAGAAGCTTTTATTGCTGCAGAAAAACCGGATATACTCATTTTTGAAGACTATAATAAAGGAGTGTTAACTGAAAGCCTGATTTCAAAAGTCACTAAACTTTGTTTAGCAGCTGGCGTATTAACAGCCGTTGATCCAAAACGAAAAAATTTTTTCAGCTATAAAAATGTAAACATCTTCAAACCCAACCTGAAAGAAGTAAAGGAAGGATTGAATATTATTACGGATTGTTCAAATGAAGAAGCTTTAATTAAAGTACATAACGAATTGTCCGGAATTCTTTCTCACCAGATCTCATTTATTACTTTATCCGAAAAAGGGGTCTTCTATCAACAAAATGATTCACATAAAATTATCCCATCTCATTTCCGGAATATTTCAGATGTTTCAGGAGCCGGTGATACGGTTATTGCAGCAGCAGCACTTGTATATGCCAGCACAAAAAATATTCAACTGATGGCTGAGGTTGCCAATATTGCCGGTGGTTTGGTTTGTGAAGAAGTGGGTACAGTTGCTATTGATAAAGAAAAATTGTTAAAAGAATGCGAGTTACTGCTCTCCTGAAAGCCCCCTGAATCTTCCGCCGGGAGGCGGAGATAACCCCAACACGCAAATCAACTTATTTAAAGATACTATTCTTGTTTTGATGATTCGTTTTTCATATCATCCATTGATTTGTTTATCATCCCATCGTAATTGATAACCACCTCAAAGAAAATTTTTATCAAAGCAAATACGATGATGAAAGCTTTTCCTGCACCAAAGCTTAAAAACATACTTCCTAAAATAACAACAAACTGCTGTATAAAAATCCGGATATAGGGCTGAAATAATAAGACCATTAACGGAGTTGTTTTGTATTTGCCCGGAAGAATGAAATTATAAATTATACCAAAACCATAACTGATAACAAAACCGGTAAGCATGGTGTATGAATTGCTGCCTAATAATTGTGGCCATTTATAAAAAAAACTAAAAAGACTCAGGCTCCCGTCTTTTACAATTCCTGATACACCAAAAAATATTGACATCTGAATGGCTACAAACATTCCGTAGTGAACTAAAAAGAAAAACATAAAAAACAAGCCATGCTGCTGGGTTCGGCTTGGGCCATTGTACCAGGTATCCGTTCTTCTTACAGCAGTTACAATCGCCATTTTAACCAAATTAAAAATACCGATAATGATCGTTTCAAGACAATAAACGAAAAAGACTTCTGTGGCACTCCATCCTTCGAACAACACGCCATATACGGGAATCAGGTTTGCCGCAATGATAAAGTAATCTGATCGGGTTAGTTTTTTCTTTAGTATATCCCGGAACGATGCTGCCATAAATGATTTATTTTCGCTTTCTCTATTCCCCTTTTAAGGATAGTGGCAAGATATGGCAAAAATCAGTTTGGTAATACATGGCGGTGCCGGA
>JANPEU010000081.1:0-2226 GCA_031423175.1 Bacteroidota bacterium | reverse complement strand
CTGAGTAAAACCTTCCCATCCAAAAGTAAGCCAGGCCGAGTCTTATTCTATCTGCACCACCTCCAAGTTTGACTAATCTTTCTGCAGTAAGAATACTTTTTTTACTCAGCTGCCGGGGATTATGAAACTGCATTTTCCTTTATGAGAAAGGCACGCAACTTTTATGGTACTGAACAAAGAGTGTTAAGGCCATGGGAGATAGGGATGGGTTCAACTCATAACCTCACAGGAAACTATGACTCAGCAATGTATTATTTGAGCCCATGGCTTAATAGACCGGGTTCAGGAGGAAAATTTGCTTTAAGCGATTTATATATATCCTTAAAGCAATATGATAATGCTTTGAAGGTTATAAATGACGCAATAAAAAGCGAGGAAGCTAGTAACGATCAATTTGTACTTGGCAGAAATTATATAGTAGCAGCAAAAGCATATCTAGGAAAAAATGATTATGCTTCTGCATTAACCAATGCCAGAATGAGCCATTCGCTTCTTGGAAAAATAAAAAGTAATACTTACCTGATTAATAATTACCAGGTGCTTTCAGACATATTTAATAAGATGGGAAAATATGACAGCGCCTTTTACTACCTAAAACTATACACTGTATCTAAGGATTCACTTTTGAAGAAACAGTTATACATAAAACTGAATGATTATAAAAAAGCAGCCGAAGAAGCAAAACGAATTGGCCAGATCAATTTATTACAAAAAGATTACTTAATCAAAGAACAGGAATTGCAACAACAAACCTTACTGAAAGAACAAAATGAAGCAGAACTTTCGATTCTGGATAAAAGCAATGAAATTAAAGACCAGAAAATAAAAGAACAAACTCTTCTTAAAGAACAACAGCAAGCACAGTTAACCCTTTCAGATAAAGAAAACAAATTAAAAGACCAGCGATTAAAACAGCAAGCCACCATCCGCAATGCCCTCCTTGGAGGGCTTTTGCTGTTTATATTATTAGGTGTTTTTGTTTACAGAAATCTTTCATTGAAAAGAAAAAATGAAAAGCTGGCTGTAAAAAAAGGTCAGGCAGAACTGCAACAAAAAGTTTCTGAACTGGAAATGCAGGCACTTCGTGCACAAATGAACCCACACTTTATTTTTAATTGCCTTAATTCCATCAACCGTTTTATTTTTAAAAATGAAACAAGAGAAGCATCTGATTATCTCACCCGTTTTTCAAGATTGATAAGAATGGTATTACTACATTCACAAAAAAAATTAGTTCCGCTGGAAGATGAACTTGAAATGCTGAAATTGTATTTGGACATGGAAAGACTACGGTTTAAAAATGCTTTTGATTATCATATCACCACCACCAATGCCATTGAAAATTCTTCGGTTTTTATTCCGCCGCTCTTGTTACAACCCTTTTGTGAAAATGCTATCTGGCATGGGCTGATGCACAAAGAAGGAGCAGGACATTTAAATATTGAATTGAATGAAGACAAGGGTGTTTTAAATTGTATAATTACAGATGACGGAGTAGGCAGGGAGAAAGCGGAAGAATTTAAAAGCAAATCAGCAGAAAAAGAAAAATCAATGGGATTAAAAATTACTACTGAACGATTATCACTGTTGAACCAGGGCAGCACCGGCGGTACATTTTATATAATAGAAGATGTGAGAAATGAGGATGGGGAAATTGCCGGTACAAAAGTGCAGTTACAAATAAAGTATAAAGAAACTGTAGAAGAACTTGTATAGTTAACCCTCTGTGTAACTCTGTGAATTATTTCCTCCGTGTACTCTGTGTTTAAAAATTAACCACAAAGTACACAGAGTACTGCACAGAGAACACAAAGTAGAATCATACAATATTAAAAAGTATTATAAATGCTGAAAGCAATTATTATAGACGACGAACCTTATTGCTGCGAGATACTCGCTGCCATGCTGGAATCGGATTGCCCGGAAGTGGAAATAATAAGCATTTGTAATAATGCAAAAGATGCACTGACAACTATCCGTCAGCAATCACCCAATTTAGTTTTTCTTGATGTGGAAATGCCAAAGATGAACGGATTTGAAATGCTGGAACAATTACCTTCAATTAATTTTCATCTTATCTTTACAACAAGCTACGACCAGTATGCATTAAAAGCAATCCGCTTCAGCGCTATAGATTATTTATTAAAACCAATTGACCGGGAAGAATTAAAAAAAGCAGTTTTCAAAGTAAAAGAACGAAATCAAATACCACTGCCGCAGCAACTG
>JANPEU010000080.1:0-14463 GCA_031423175.1 Bacteroidota bacterium | reverse complement strand
TGGGCTGGTTTTGGCGTAGGATTATATCATGTGGATCAGCATGCAATTTTATTTAATGGATCTTCAAAATTAATTATAGGGAATGATGGGGGTATTTTTTATTCAACGGATGCAAATTCAGCAACGCCTACATTTACTAATAAAAATAATGGGTTTAACAGTACACAATATTATGGTGCTGACTATCACCCAAGCAATGTAAATTATTTTTTAGCTGGCTCACAGGACAATGGCACACAAAAATTTACAAATGCAGGAATTAATACTACAACTAATGCAACAGGAGGTGATGGTGGCTGGCCACATATTGATCAGACAGATGGACAATTACAAATTACTTCTAATACAGGAAACAGGTTTAATTTTTCAATAAATGGAGGAAGCACATTTAGTTTTGCAAGCACTGTATTTAATACCCGCGGTCAATTTATTAATCCAACTGATTTAGATGATGCATCTGATATTCTTTATTGCGGTGATGATGCGGGCACCTATTTTTTTATACGCAACTGGACTACTACGCCTGTTGGAACACAAGTAACTGTTGCTGGATTTGGTGCAAGAGAAGTAACATTTGTGAAAGTGGATCCATCCGGCGGCAATACTGTGTGGATGGGGTTATCTCCAATCAATGGTTCAACTTTACCAATGGTTGTAAAATTATTAAATGCGAATTCAACAAGTCCCGGGTTTGCAAATTTTGGAACCATTGGAGTGGCTAATTCCAGTGATCCTAATTTTACTGCCGGTGCTGCGTTTTCATCACTCGATATTGATCCGGCAAATGCTAATCATATTATTGCTACGTTATCTAATTACGGAGTAAGAAGTGTGTGGGAAAGTACAGATGGTGGAACTACATTCAACAGTATAGAAGGTAACCTGCCTGATATGCCAGTATGGTGGTGCTTATTTGCGCCAGCAAATGCTCAACTTAATGGAACAGCGGGTGGTAATGGTGGAATAATATTAGGAACTGAATTGGGTGTATGGACAACTTCTGTCTTAAACGGGGCCAGTACACAATGGATAACTAATAATTCAGGTTTGGCAAATGTACAAGTAGCAATGTTGAAATTAAGAACTTCAGATAATACACTCGTTGCAGCAACACATGGCAGGGGATTGTTTACTACTATATTATCAACAGTTGCTACCGGAGTACCGAATATTCCCAATACAAAAGATTTTATAAAATATATTTCTGTTGAAAATAATAAGATGCAGATTGTTGTCGGAAAATTGCAAACACAAAATATGACCATGCAATTGTTTGATATGAGTGGAAGGCTGATGATGCAGCGCAGGCAACGTTATGAAAATGTATTATTGGATTTAAGCAGGTATAATTCCGGATCTTATATTTTAAAAATAATGGGAGATAAGAGTGAAAGATTTGTTCGACAAGTGGTGAAGTAGGTTTCAATCAGGAGACAGTAGTCAAAAATTTACAGTTGTCAATTAATAGCATCAATTTTGTGATTACAAGTTTAAAGACTTGAACATTGAATGTTGATCATTGCGTATTGTTTATTTTTTTATTCCCTTTAAATTCAATTTCAACTTTTATCTTTGTGCCTTCATGAGTGTTCAGGCTTTGTTGCAGCAGTACATAGATTCCCCCCGTCTTTTTCAAATTGCGGACAGGCTTTCTATTTCTTGTCCAGACCCGTCGGGTGCCCAGCCACAAAAAATTCAGCTTGAAAATCTTCATGGCAGTTCATCTCAGTTTATTGTTGCCTCTGCTTTTTTACATCCATCCTGTTCGCAGCTTAATCATCTGGTAGTTTGTAATGATGCTGAAGAAGCTGCTTATTTTCATAACACAGTAGAAAATCTTACAGGAGCGTTGGATTTATTTTATTTTCCATCTTCATTTAAAAATAAAAAAAATTTCAAACTGTTAAATGCTTCGCATGTAATGCTGAGAACAGAAGCGTTAACGAAATTTGCAACCTCACCCCCAACCCCTCTCCAAAAGGAGAGGGGGGAAGTGAGGCGAAAAATATTAGTAACATTTCCAGAAGCATTGCATGAAAAAGTGGTGATACCTGAAAAACTTTCTGCAAATATTATTTATATAAAATCAGGTGATGTATTGGATGTTGGTGGATTACTTTTAAAACTTTCTGATTTAGGTTTTGAAAGAACTGATTTTGTTTATGAGCCCGGTCAGTTTGCAATACGAGGCGGCATACTCGATATATATTCTTTTGGGAATGACAAACCTTATCGTATTGAGTTGTTTGGAAATGATGTAGACTCTATCCGTATCATTGATCCGGAATCGCAACTCAGTGAAAGAAAGTTATTACAGGTAAGTATCATAGCAAATGTAGATTCACAATTAAACGATGCGGAACGAATTTCTCTATTCGATTTTCTCCCAGCAAATACAGTTGTATGGATTCAGGATTATGAAATCTGTAAAGAAAGATTGATGGATTGTGAAGAGGATTTGAAGTTGTCAATAGCGAATAGTGAAATGTCAGGTGTGAGTCAACAATCAACTTTAAATAAAAAGCAATTGATGATTGATGAAGAAGACCGGTACATCAGAAAGGAAATCAGTTTAAATGATTTTATATCTGCGGATGGGTTTGAAGAAAAAATTAGTACACGGCACGTAGTGAATTTCGGAATTATGAAGTCGTTTCCGGGTGCTTATTCGCCACATTGTATTTGCTTCTCAACAATAGAACAGCCAGCCTTTAACCGTCAGTTTGATTTATTGATAAAAGATTTAAAGAATTGGGAAAGCAAAGGGTTTCAATTGTATTTGTTTGCTGAAAATCCAAAACAATTAGAAAGATTGCATACTATTTTTACTGACTTAAAAGCTGAAATAAATTTTAATCCGATTGCAACTTCTATCCACGAAGGTTTTATTGATAATAATTTAAAAATTGTTTGCTATACCGATCACCAGGTTTTTCAACGCTATCATAAATACAAAGTAAAACAAGCGTACAATAAAAATAAGGCAATCACTTTACGAACGCTGCGTGAACTGCAACCCGGCGATTTTGTTACCCATATTGATCACGGGGTGGGGGTGTATAGTGGGTTACAAAAAATAGAATCAGGCGGAAGATTACAAGAAGCAGTACGGTTGATTTATAAAGACAAGGATATTTTATATGTAAATATTAATTCGCTGCATAAAATAGCGAAATACACAGGCAAAGATGGAAGTGTTCCTAAAATAAATAAACTCGGCAGTGATGTCTGGAACAGGATCAAAGAAAAAACGAAAACAAAAGTCAAGGAGATTGCATTTGATCTTATAAAATTATACGCACAGCGAAAAGCACAGCAGGGGTTTCAGCATACTCCTGATAATTATATGCAAACAGAATTGGAAGCATCCTTTATTTATGAGGATACTCCTGATCAGGGCAAAGCAACAGCAGATGTAAAAAAAGATATGGAGTCCCTGTCACCAATGGATCGATTGATTTGTGGAGATGTTGGATTTGGTAAAACAGAAATTGCAATTCGTGCTGCATTTAAAACTTGTGTGGATGGTAAACAAGCCGCAATACTTGTTCCTACTACGATTCTTGCCTTTCAGCATTTTCAAACGTTCAGTGATCGGTTAAAAGATTTCCCGGTAACTGTGGACTACATTAATCGCTTTAAATCAGCAAAGGAAAAAAAGGAAACACTTAAAAAATTAGAAGAAGGAAAAATAGATATCATCATCGGCACGCATGGTTTATTGGGAAAAGATGTAAAGTATAAAAATCTCGGACTGTTAGTAATTGATGAAGAACAAAAATTTGGTGTTGGTCATAAAGAAAAGATTAAAACAATCAAAACCACGGTTGATTGTTTAACATTAACGGCAACACCTATCCCCAGAACATTACAGTTTTCATTAATGGGTGCAAGAGATTTAAGTATCATAAATACAGCTCC
Source organism: Bacteroidota bacterium (assembly GCA_031423175.1). Classification (GTDB taxonomy): domain Bacteria; phylum Bacteroidota; class Bacteroidia; order Chitinophagales; family Chitinophagaceae; genus VBAR01. The sequence continues at coordinate 10,542 of JANPEU010000080.1, read as the reverse complement.
ACCAAACAGACAGCCAATTCAGACGGAAGTGCAGGTTTATAATGAAAACACGATCCGTGATGCAATTTATTTTGAAACAGAAAGAGGCGGTCAGGTATTTTTTATTTACAACCGGATAGCTGGGCTTGTGGAAATGGCCGCAATAATTCAGGGGCTTTGTCCCGATTTAAGTATTGGTTTTGCTCATGGACAAATGGAAGGGCATGAATTGGAAAAACATATTCTTGATTTTATAGAGAAAAAATATGATGTTCTTGTTTGTACAAATATTGTTGAGAGCGGAGTTGATATTCCAAATGTAAATACGATTATAGTAAACAATGCCCATCAATTTGGGTTAAGTGATTTGCATCAGCTGCGTGGTCGTGTAGGCAGAAGTAACCGGAAAGCATTTTGTTATTTGCTTGCACCACCTATGAGCACATTGCCAAATGATTCCCGAAAAAGATTGCAAATTCTGGAGCAACATAGCGAACTCGGAAGTGGTTTTCAAATTGCCATGCGGGATCTGGATATACGCGGAGCCGGAAACTTATTGGGTGGTGAGCAAAGTGGTTTTATGGCTGATATTGGATTTGAAATGTATCAGAAAGTTTTAGATGAAGCTATTCGCGAATTAAAAAGAAGTGATTTTAAAGATTTGTTTAAAGAAGAGATCAGCAAGCAGGATGATTTTGTACAGGACTGTACTATTGATACGGATTTGGAAATTTTAATTCCGGATGCATATATTGAAAGTATTACTGAACGGTTATCTATTTATACAAGATTGGATAATTGTGAAACAGATGAGGAATTGGCAGCCATGAAAATTGAAATGATTGATCGGTTTGGTACGATACCAGTACAAGTTGAAGATTTATTTACAACTGTTCAATGCAGAAGAATGGCCGTTCAATTAGGATTTGAGAAAATGAGTTTGAAAATGGATACGCTGCGTTGTTATTTTATCAACAGAGCCGATTCTCCGTATTTTGAATCGGCAACCTTTCAAAAAATACTTTCGTTTATTCAAACAGAAACGAATATTGCAAAGCTGAAACAGACAGGTAAATATTTTTTCTTAGTGGTAGAAAACATTCAAACCATGAATAACCTGCTTCAATTTTTAAAAAAGATGAACAAATTTGTTTCAGAAAAAAGTGAGATTACTGCGTAATGTTTCTATTCACATAAGTTAAAAACTGCGGGAATTACGAAGAAACTCTCAGGCAATTATTTTATTTTTAGCCCTCATTCAGTTATCTATGAAATTCTATCCAATACCATTCTTAACCGCTTTATTGTGTTTTTCATTTTCTGCTTTTACACAGAATGATAATTTATACAAACTAAAACTCAACAGCGGAGAAAAAATTCCCGAACAAAATATTTCTGCTTCAGCCATCTATGCATTTAATCAAAAAATTAATCGGATAAATGGGAAAGCATTTTCGGTTATCCAATTCGAAAAAATTCCGACAGATGCAGAACGTAAGCAGTTATTTAATTCCGGTATTCAATTGCATGATTATATTTCCGGTAATGCCTATACTGCTACTGTAATAAATACCATTGATGTAAACAGTTTGCAGGCGGCAAAAGCCAGATCAATATTTGAGATGAATCCAATAGATAAGTTGCAAATTTCTTTAATCCCAACTATAGGTGGCAAGGGGGCAAGTTTTCCTTCATGGTCAGTAAAAATTCAGGGCACGGTTGATATATGGATAAGTTTTCCAGAGTCATTTTTGTTTGATGAAGTACAGCAACAATTACGGCTAAGAAATTTTGATTTGCAATCTGTAAAATTTAAATCGTATCGGATTCTTGAATTACGAATTGCAACAAACAGATTAAATGAACTTGCATCGTTGCCCTTTATCGATTATATACAACCTATACCTCATGAAGCTCAATTACTGAACAACAGGAGTATTGCTGGTACAAGAGCAAATATTGCCAACGCTTCATTGGCTGTTGGTGGCAGAAATTTACATGGAGAAGGAATTGTGATTGGCATCGGCGATAATGCAGATGCACAAAACCATGTTGATTTTATAGGCAGAGTTATTAGCCGTTTTGGTGCTGCAAGTGGTCAACATGGAATTCATGTAGCCGGAACTACTGGTGGTGCTGGAATACTGACTGATACATTAGCTGGTTATGCGCCAAAATCCCAATTGCTTATTCAAAACACTAGTTTTATAATAGATAATGCATCTACTTATGTTCAGGATTTTGGAATGGTACTCACCAATAATTCTTATGGAGCAATTGTTGGCGATTGCAGCTATAATGGTTTGTATGATTTGTATTCAAGAATAATTGATCAGCAACTAATCGATTTACCAAATCTCACACATGTATTTGCAGCTGGTAATAGCGGAACATTATTATGCAGACCATATCCTGTTGGATTTAAAACTGTTCTTGGTAGTTATCAGTCAACAAAAAATGCGTTAATAGTTGGTGCTGTAACGAATGCGGGTGTTATAGCGGCTTTTTCAAGCAGAGGTCCGGTGATAGATGGAAGAATAAAACCAGAAATAGTTACACAAGGTGCAAATGTTGTTTCTGCTGGTTTTGGAAGTTATTGGAATAATAATGGAACCAGTATGGCATGTCCAGGTGCTACGGGAGGCATGGCTTTACTTTATCAGCGATATAAGCAATTGAATGCTGGAAGCAATCCTAAAAATGGATTGATGAAGAATATTATTTGCAATACTGCAACAGATCGGGGAAATGATGGACCCGATTACACGTATGGGTTTGGATGGATGAATGTTGCAAGAGCATTGGAGCTGATGGAAAACAACCGCTATCTTAATTCGACAATTGCAAATACTGCAACGAATACGCATTCTATTTCTATTCCAGCAAATACAGCGCAGGTAAAAGTTATGTTGTACTGGAACGATCCGGCTGCATCGGCAGTGGCAACTAAAGTATTGGTAAATGATCTTGACCTGGAAGTTGTAAATCCTACAAGTAATATTGTTTTACCAAGAGTATTAGATACCATACCCGCCAATGTAAATAATGTAGCTGGCACTGGGGTTGATCATATAAATAACATTGAGCAGGTAACAATTAATAACCCAACCACAGGGAATTATACGGTAAGAGTTAAAGGAACAGCTATTGTGCAAAATCCTTTACAGGAATATTTTGTCAGCTGGGACATCATCCCTGCCTCTACAAAAATTACTTTTCCAATTGGTGAAGAAAGTTTTCGTCCCGGACAAATGATAGTCGTTCAATGGGAAAACTATGGTTCCATTTCTGCCTTCACATTACAATATTCTATTGATAATGGAAGCAACTGGATTGATGTTGATAATAATATTGCTTCTACTGCAGTTCAATATAATTGGGTATCACCAAATATTACTTCTGATCTGGTAAGGGTAAGAATTATTAATAACACAACTGCAGCTATAAGTGCAAGTGCCGCCTTTAATTTAATCAGTGTTCCTGTTATAACACTTGCACCTGTACAATGCGAAGATTATATCTCTGTAAACTGGACTGCAATAACCGGAGCTAGCGATTATGAAGTGATGCGGTTAAGCGGAAACGATATGATTTCAATTGCTATTGTTCCTAACAGCACAACAACTTATAATTTCAATGGTCTCAGTAAAGATTCTGTTTATTGGGTAAGTGTAAGACCAAGGCTAAATGGTAAACCGGGTAGAAGGGCAACAGCAATATCAAGACAACCAAATAACGGAACCTGTGCAGGAACTATTTCTGATAATGATTTAAAAATAGTTGCAATTGTTTCTCCAGCATCTTCGGGAAGAATATTTACTACAACCGAATTGACAAGTACACATGCAATTACGGTTCGTATAAAAAATTTAGATGATGTTGCTACTCCAGGAAATATTAATGTTACGTATCAACTAAATGCCGGGGCTCCGGTATTAGAAACAATTGTCAATCCTAATATTGCAGCGGGTACTGTATACGATTATACTTTTACGTCGACAGTAAATTTATCTACAGCAGGAACATATATGTTAAAATTAACGGTTGAAGGTGCCGGGGATATCGTAAATGCGAATAACAGTGTAACAAAAATAGTGAAGCAATTAGATAACCCTTCAATTACATTAGCACCATCTTTATCAGATAATCTCGAGACTTCATCATCCCAATCATTGCAAACAACACAGATGGGACTAACGGGAGCAGATCGGTATGATTATTCGAATACAAATGCACTTGGAAGATTAAGAACTTTTGTAAATACAGGTATTGCTTATTCTGGTAACCGGGCTATTACTTTAGATGTAAGTAATACGATTGGTGGAGGTAATACAAATTATTTGGACGGAACTTTCAATCTGGCGGCCTATAATGCAACAACAGATGAAATAAGATTGGATTTTCAGTATAAGCATCATAAACAATTGAGCAATGCTAATAATAAAGTTTGGGTGCGGGGAAATGATACGCAACCGTGGGTAGAAGTGTATGATTTGTTTTCCAATCAATCCGACATCGGTTTATTTAAAAAAACATCAAGTATTGAAGTGTCTGATTTATTAAATACAAATGCACAGAATTTCAGTAGTAGTTTTCAAGTACGTTGGGGTCAATGGGGTCAACTACAAACAGCAGATGATAAAAGCGGTGCCGGCTATACAATTGATGATATACAGGTATACAAAGTAACAGATGATATTCAGATGGTGAGTATCGATTCTCCTTTTGTAAATAGCTGCGGGTTAAATGCTGCTGTTCCGGTAAAAATAACGTTGAAGAACAGTATGGGTACAGTTAAAAATAGTATTCCAATAAAAATAAGAGTGGATGGTGGTACTATCATTTCTGAATCGGTCTCTTCAGTTGCTGCCAACACAAATCAACAATATAGTTTTATTGCAACTGTAAATTTGAATACCCCGGGCACACATACCATACAGGTTTGGGTTGATTATCCAACTGACTCATATCGGTTCAATGATACGGCTTCCTTAACTATTGTAAATATGCCGGTGATTTCATCATTCCCTTTTCTTGAAAATTTTGAAGCGAATAATGGTAACTGGTATACTGCAGGAAAAAATAACAGTTGGCAATATGGTACGCCGGCATCGAATAGAATAAATGGTGCTGCAAGTGGAAGTAAAGCCTGGAAGACAAGATTGGTTGGAACTTATAATGATGATGAAAAATCTTATCTCTATTCACCCTGTTTTAATATTTCGGGGTTAAGTAATCCAACCTTAAGTTTTAGTGTGGCTTTGGATTTAGAAGATTGCGGTGCTGGATTTTGTGACGGAGCTTATGTAGAATATTCAGCTGATGGTTTAACCTGGATACGATTAGGTGCATCGGGTCAGGGTACCAATTGGTATAATAAAACGTATACAGGTAATCATTTATGGAGTGTACAAAATTATGTTCGTTGGCATGTAGCTACTATTCCTTTGCCAACCGGATTGCAGCAATTGCGATTGCGATTTGTAATGCAGTCTGACATGCTTGCAAACCGTGATGGAATAGCTATCGATGATATTCATGTTTACAATAATCCGGCGGGTATTTATGATGGAATTACCATGACAGCACCGGTTACACAAACAATTAATGGAGGAACTAACTGGACTGATTTTATTGCCTCCGGAAAATTAATTACATCGGTAAATGCCAACAACCAAAACCTGGGGGCAACGGATGCACTGGCGTTTATCCATACAACAACAGACCGTTCTACAAACGGACAGTATTATCACGACAGAAATATCGTAATTCATCCCGCTAATAAAAATTTAAGTGATTCTGTAACGGTTCGCTTTTATTTTTTAGACAAAGAAACCGATTCACTCATTTTTGCTACAGGCTGTGGTGTTTGTACCAAACCATCTCAATTTACTCAATTGGGAATTACAGAATACAGCGATACAACTAACACTACAGAGAATGGTTTGCTTACTGATAATGGTCCGGGTAATTGGAAATATTATACTTCATCAACTGTAACAAAAGTTCCTTTTGATAAAGGTTATTATGCAGAATTTAAAACAAAAGACTTTTCCGAATTCTGGTTAAATAATGGCGGTCTGGATAAAGCTCATGCTTTTCCTGTTGATCTGTTAAATTTTACAGCAACAAAACAACCCGATAATAATGTTCGACTAGACTGGACGACAGCGTTTGAATTTGGAATCAACAAAACAGAAATAGAAGTGGCCAAAGGAAATATAAACCTTCAACAAAATAATTTTACAACAATTGGTACAGTAAACAGTAATGGCAATTCTGCACTGCCACAGAGTTATAATTTTACAGACAACGAGGCGAATAAATCCGGAGTTCGCTATTATCGGTTAAAACTAATTCACAATGAAGGAGTATATAGTTATTCATCCTTCAAACCAATTGTATTTGAAAATAGCCTGATGGGAGAAGTTTATCCCAATCCATCTAATGGAAATTTCAATCTTGCATTTCAAGCAGTTGCGGGAGAAAAAATAATGGCAAAACTGTACGATGCCAAAGGCAGGGAACTGAGAAACCTTGAATCAATTGCAACAGGTTATATTCAAAAATTTAATATGAATATAAGCGATGAAAGAATTCCTGCAGGTATATATATGATACGAGTAAACCTGGGAACGATCATAAAAACATTCAGAGTAATAAAACAATAAAGCAAAGAGGTAACAGCATTTTAAAACTGTTACCTCTTTGCAATTTGCTACTAAAATTATTTTAGTCCCAACTCTTTTTTGCAATACCGGCTGCAACAGCCGCCAATGCTTTTTCTGCATTCATCAGAGTTGTCAATTTGTTTCCTTTTCCATCATTGCCTTGCGCCATATAAGCACCTCTGGCTGTTTTAGTAATAACAGCATCGAGCATGGTAACGCCTTTTTCTTTTGTTTTTACGTTATACGCGGTAATTTTTAAATCAGACATGGTTAAAAACTTTTTGGTTAGTAATAGTTGAAATTAGGGAAATATGTTCCGCTGCCTTAGAAAACTTCCTAACAAATCTGGAAAAAATAAAAAACCAGCCTAAACGGCTGGTTTGTAGAAATTTATTTTTCCAATAAACTAATTGCAATTTTTTTACACATCAATCTTTGCATACTTAGCATGTGTTTCTATAAATTCTCTTCTTGGTGCCACTTCATCACCCATTAACATACTGAAAACACGATCCGCTTCTGCCGCACTTTCAATTGTTACTTGTTTCAATGTTCTTGTATCAGGGTTCATGGTCGTATCCCAAAGTTGATCAGCATTCATTTCTCCCAAACCTTTGTAGCGTTGTACATTCACTGTGTCTTCTCTGCCATTTGCAAACTTTGTTATATACATTTTCCGTTGCTCCTCATTCCATGCATAGGATTGATCTTTTCCTTTTTTTACCAAATACAATGGTGGCTGAGCTATATATACATAACCCTGTTCCACTAATTCTTTCATATATCTGTAAATAAAAGTAAGAATCAAGGTTGCAATATGACTGCCATCCACATCGGCATCGGTCATAATAATTAATTTGTGATAACGGAGCTTAACAATATTTAATGCTTTGGGATCTTCAACCGTTCCTACGGTAACGCCCAATGCTGTGTACATATTTCTTATCTCTTCATTTTCATAAATCTTATGCTCCATTGCTTTCTCCACATTCAAAATTTTACCACGCAATGGAAGTATCGCCTGAAAACTTCTGTCTCTTCCTTGTTTTGCAGTACCACCAGCACTATCTCCTTCAACTAAAAATAATTCGCATCGATTAGGGTCTCTATCACTACAGTCAGCCAATTTTCCAGGTAGCCCACCGCCACTTAGTACAGATTTTCGTTGAACTAATTCTCTTGCTTTACGTGCAGCAGCTCTTGCCTGTGCAGCAAGGATTACTTTATTGATGATACTTTTTGCTTCTTTCGGATTTTCTTCTAAGTATGCTTCTATTGCTCTTGATACAGTTGAATCTACTACACCCATTACTTCACTGTTTCCGAGTTTTGTTTTTGTTTGTCCTTCAAACTGTGGCTCGGGAACTTTGACCGAAATAATAGAAGTTAATCCCTCACGAAAATCATCACCTTCAATTTCAACTTTAGCTTTTTCAAACAAACTATTTTTATCGCCATAGCTTTTAAACACTCTTGTAATAGCCCTGCGGAAACCTGCAACGTGTGTTCCACCCTCAATTGTGTTGATATTATTTACATACGAATAAATATGCTCGTTAAAAGAATCGTTATAGCACATTGCTACTTCTACCACCACATTGGTCACTTCATCTCTGCCTTCTACAAATAAAACTTTGGGAATAAGATTATTTCTTCCTGCACTTTTATCCAGCATCTCTACAAACTCTACAATACCACCTTCGCTGTAAAAAATTTTACTCCAATTCGAACCATCTTCATTTTTTTCGCGGTTATCATTTAGTATAATTTTTACCCCTTTATTCAAATAAGAAAGTTCACGTAACCGGCCTTCCAATATTTCCTTTCTGAATGTAGTAACCGTAAAAATAGAATCATCAGGCCAAAAAGTAACGGTGGTACCGTGCCTGTCGCTATTACCTATTTCACGAACTGGGTATTGCGGCACACCAATTTTATATTGTTGCTCATATATTTTTCCATCGCGAAAAACAATTACATGTAAATCCTTACTCAATGCATTTACACAACTCACACCCACACCATGCAAACCACCCGAAACTTTATATGAACCTTTATCAAATTTTCCTCCAGCATGTAATACCGTCATCACCACTTCCAATGCACTTCTTTTTTCTTTTGTATGTATAGCCGTGGGAATACCACGACCATCATCCGATACTGAAACCGAATTGTCTTCGTGAATGGTTACAGAAATATTTTTACAATAACCACCCAATGCTTCATCAATGGAGTTGTCAACTACTTCATAAACTAAATGATGCAAACCTTTTTCACTGATATCGCCAATGTACATGGCGGGTCGTTTACGTACCGCTTCCAAACCTTCTAAAACCTGAATACTATCTGCGCCGTAAGAGCCTTCTTTTGGGATAATTTTTTCTAAATTCTCAGAGTTCATATAAGACCCGTAGATTGTAGTTTTTGAATATGATTTACAGGCTTGCGAATGTACGGAAATGGCTTTGTTAATACTGGTTTCAACAGGGGTATTTTAGGGTTTTTTTTTGCACGGAATGTGGATAGGGAATTAGGTATTGGGGATTAGAAATTTGGTGAAAAATAGCTGTCAAAACAGATTTTTTCACAGATTAAATTTCAAATTCCGTTAGCTGATTAAACATATTAGCTGAAAAATACCGGGGCATTTTATTAATCCTATCAAAAACTTCAAGTTTTCCTATCATTATGATAGGAAAAACTATACTTTTGATAGGATTAAATTTTCAGGATAAATGAAGCTGACTCAACGGCAATATAAAATCGCCAGGCTTTTTGCATCCAATGCGGATAGCTCAATATCTGCAATAAAAACGTTGCTGGATGAAAAGATTTCTATTCCTACACTCAATAGGGATATTGCTGCATTGGTTAGTAATGGCATTCTTATTAAATCAGGAAATGGACGGAATATCGTTTACAATATTTCTGCCAGGTACCGGTTGTTGGATGAAGAAATAGGTGACTCGTATTTTAATAAGGAAATTGATCAGAGGGCAGGCAATAAAAATTTTGACCCCAAAATATTTTCCCTGTTAAAAAATAATTCTCTGTTTACGGAACAGGAGGTTGAAAAACTGGAAAAACTGCACAAAACCTATCTTAAAAAAATTACAACCCTTACCACTGCTCTTTTAAAAAAAGAAACTGAAAGGCTAAGTATTGAATTAAGCTGGAAATCCTCGCAGATAGAAGGCAATACCTACTCACTGCTGGAAACTGAATTATTGCTTTCAGAAAAACTCGTAGCAAAAGGCAGGGATAAATCGGAAGCAATTATGCTGCTTAACCACAAAATGGCTATTGATTACTTGTATCAGAAAAGAATAAAATTTACCCCGTTAAAAGTATCTTCTATTGAGAATATTCATTCTTTGCTGATAAAGGATTTGGGTGTAAGCAAGAATTTAAGAAAGCGGCCTGTAGGTATTACCGGAACCACTTATACCCCTCCTGATAATGAATTTCAGATTAGAGAATTTTTAGAGAAAACATGCAGGCTGATTAACAGTAAAAAATTGGTTTATGAAAAATCATTGTTATGCGTAATGCTTATTTCCTATATCCAGCCTTTTGAAGATGGCAACAAACGGACAGGACGCATAATGGCAAACGGGATATTAATTGAAAATGGATATTGCCCGCTATCTTACAGAAGTGTGCAGCCACTTGATTATAAAAAAGCAATTATTCTTTTTTATGAGCAAAATAATATTTCAGCTTTTAAAAAATTGTTTATTGAACAGGTTGAGTTTGCGGTTAAGAATTATTTTTAAATTGAACTTTCCGATTGCATTGGGTTACTGCTATACACAATATCCACACACGGTAAACCCCATGTGGACACTTTCTTTTATTTGAAGATAAACTGAGAGACACCGAACGAACTGAA
>JANPEU010000079.1:0-4840 GCA_031423175.1 Bacteroidota bacterium | reverse complement strand
GAGGAAAAACCAGAAGAAAAAAAGGATACTGCAAAAGCGGTAATGCCTGCTAAAAAAGATGAAGTTCTTAATAACAACTCCACTCCTATCGGCGCAGCTGTCGAAGATAAAAAAAAGAAGAAAGGATTGCTGAATAAAATTTTTAGCAAGAAAAAAAACTAATGCTTCAGACTATTTCAGTTAGTATAAAAGGGAAAGTTCAGGGAGTCTATTTTCGTCACACTTCCTGTGAAAAAGCTAAAGGATACGGATTAAACGGTACCGTCAGAAATTTAGATAATGGCAGTGTAGAAATTATAGCAACAGGATTACCTGATCAGCTCAATCAATTTACTGAATGGTGTAAACTGGGACCTCGTAGTGCAGTAGTCGAAAGTATAGATGTTACACCATTACCTTTGAACCTTTTCACCGATTTTATAATCACCCGATAATACCAATTTAGTTTACACTTTAGTCCAAAAAATCCGGTATAATACCGAGAGCAGAAACGACTTTCATTTTGGACTATATTGTATAGCGATTCGGTATAAAATATGTAAAATGAAAAAGATATTTTTTATTTCTTTTGCCTGCCTTCTTTCATTCTCTATAATCAGAGCACAAGGGAATGAACCGAAACTTACTGAACAATGGAACCCTGTTCCAAAAATTATTTCTCCCGGTTCAATGAGTAATGATGCACCTTCAGATGCTATTGTTTTATTTAATGGTAAAAATGGAGCTGCCTGGCAAAAGAGTAATGGTAAAAATTTTGATTGGAAAATTGACAGTGGTTTTATGATGGTAAAACCCGGTACCGGAAATATACAAACAATACAAACTTTTGGCAGTTGTCAATTACACATCGAATGGAGAACTCCGAATATTGTAAAAGGCCAAGGCCAGGGACGTGGAAATAGTGGCATATTTTTAATGGGGCGATATGAAGTACAGGTGTTGGATAATTATAATAACAGAACTTACAGTAATGGACAAGCAGCCAGTATTTATAAACAAAGAATGCCTTTGGTAAATGCTTGTCGCCCACCGGGTGAATGGCAGAGTTATGATCTGATTTTTACTGCGCCGCAATTCAACACAGACAGTACAGTAAAATCTGCGGCAAGAATTACGATACTGCATAATGGAATATTGGTGCAAAACAATATCGAAATTTGGGGTAGCACCACTTTTATTGGAATATCAAAATATGAAATGCACAGTAACAAAGAACCAATCGTATTGCAGGATCATGGAGACCTTGTAAGTTTCAGGAATATCTGGTTGAGGGAACTGTAAATGATTGCAAATTGAAAATTTTATATTGAAAATTGTAAGTGTACATTTGATAAGTAAGTATAAATGTCCAATACTTAGTTTTGCTTCTGAATAATTCTGAATTCGCTATTCTTGTTATCTTGCAATACAAACTTCCTGCAAAATGAAAAATATTTCTGTTATCGGCGCTGGTACAATGGGAAATGGAATTGCCCATGTATTTGCTCAAGCCGGTTTTAAAGTTACGATTGTAGATATTTCACTTGCACAATTAGATAGAGCTGTTTCGGCAATCAATAAAAATTTTGATCGGCAAATTGCTAAAGGTGCGGCCACCGAGGAACAAAAAAAACAAGCATTGGCAAACATTATTTGTATTGGCAACCTGAGTGATGGAGTTCAGGATGCTGACCTGGTAGTGGAAGCCGCAACCGAAAATATTGATCTGAAATTAAAAATATTTGATCAGCTCGATGATTTTGCACCTAAACATGCAATACTTGCTACTAATACTTCTTCTATTTCTGTAACAAAAATTGCTCACACTACCAACCGTCCCGATAAAGTGATTGGCATGCACTTTATGAACCCCGTACCCATAATGAAATTAGTAGAAATAATAAATGGGTATGCAACGAGTACAGCAGTAACAGAAACAATTGTTGCATTAAGCAAACAGTTAGGCAAAATACCCTGCGTGGTAAATGATTATCCCGGTTTTATTGCCAACCGCATTTTAATGCCGATGATTAATGAAGCAATTTACAGTTTGTATGAAGGTGTAGCCGATGTTTCAGCAATAGATACCGTAATGAAACTCGGTATGGCACATCCGATGGGCCCCTTACAACTTGCAGATTTCATAGGTCTTGATGTTTGTCTTTCTATCTTAAAAGTTTTACAGGATGGTTTTGGAAACCCTAAATATGCACCCTGCCCTTTATTAGTAAATATGGTTGCAGCTGGTAAACTGGGCGTGAAAAGCGGTGAAGGGTTTTATGTTTATACAGCGGGGAGTAAGGAGTTGGTGCCGGCGAACCGAAGCAATGCGAAGGTTGGGTGAGTTGAGGTGTTGAAATAAAAAAATGAATTTTATTTTTTGTATAAATAACACTTGACTTTCAGTAATTATCTATACAAGAAGTAACGTAAAGCAAATGTTATGTGCAAGTTTACAATATATCACAACGGGCAGCGACGACCATCAACATCTCTTCATTACGACACATCCTGACAATAACTTTACTCTCATTTATTGTGACAAATGGAGACCAGCTACCATTTCTAAAAACGGGGCGACACCGAAAAGCCATATGAGTAGGAAATAAACGAACCAAAATGGAAAACAATCAATACAACAAGTTCTATTCAAAAAAATCAGTAACTGAACTTATAGAACAACTGCGTTCACATAGGGTTACGGGTATTAGATTAGCGGAGGACTGGTACGAAGCATTGAAAATACATCTTAATGAAAGAGAGCTTTCAGATGATGCAAGAAAAATGGTTGACCATATTCTTTCTACCGACCCAACAACATTAAAAAATGAAACCCCAATCGGACAACCACTTAATGAAAGTGAGAAATTGAACAAACCACTTTCCTTTGTTGAAAAATACCCAGCCTTAAGGACATTGTCTGGTGTTATTGCTATTATTGCGTGGACTGTTGCATTACTGACAGTAATAATTGTAATTACTTTGTTAAGTAATTCTAGCGGTGAAGGTTCATGGGTGTTACCTGTTGGGACACTTGCAATAGGCGCAATATTTTTTATTGCATTACTTGCTTATTCAGAAATAATAAAAGTGTTTGTTGACATAGAAGAAAACACAAGAAGGACTGCTGATGCGACAAAATAAAACTATGCACATAACAAACGCATTTGTGTTATTGGGGTGCGACCCAAAGCGTCGTTCAACAGCAGTAATGCTGTTCAGCTTTTTGTCCCAGCTTGACATTTACTATTTAGTAACAGAGTATGTTTTGTACTTTAGTTCTTCGTTCGGCAGCCGTCGCCGGGGGCGACGTTTATAAAATACCCCACCGCCGCAAAGCCCTGACATTGTAGGTAACCCTAAAACAACACCCTGCAAATTTTCAAGCACCTCCTTTAACAGCTTGTCTGTCCAAACTGACAAAACACGGTTAAAAAAAATCATCTAAATCAAAAATAATACTTATATAAAAAAGTTTTACCTAATGCCAATCATATCCCAAAGAGATGTTGATTCTAATTTACAAGGGAATAAAGGGTAGATTACACTTTACAATAAACAAAAACTTATGAAAAAATTACTAGTACCTGCCGATTTTTCAGTTAATTCAAAAGCAGGTGTTCGGTTTGCCATTCATTGGGCTAGCCAACAAAAATTGAATTTGGTATTTATCCATGTACTAAATGTTTTAAGAGCAACACGATGGTCTGATGCCTATTTTGAAAAGTATGCAGCACAGGAAGAAGCTTTATGCAAAACTAAATTTGAAAAATTCATATCTGGTATCTATCAAAATATGAATGTAAAACCTGGCAGGCATTCCATTATAATTGTTCAGGGATTTAGCCCGGATATTACAATACAGGATTATTGTATGAAGAACCCCGACATTGATTATATCTGCATCAGCACCCGTGGTGCCGGAAAGTTTAAAAAAATATTTGGTACCAATACTGGTAACCTGATTACAAAATCACCTGTGCCGGTGCTTGCTGTTCCTAAGACCTATAAAGCTTCAGCAATAAAGAATATAATGTACGCAACCGATTTTCGTAATTACCCGGAAGAGTTAAAAAAAGTTGTTGACTTTGCATTGCCCCTTAAAGCAACTGTTGAAGTACTCCATTTTATCTGGCCCGATGAAATTATCTTTGATGAAAAAACGATTGAAAAAGCGTTTAAGAAAAAGTATAAATATGAATTGAAAATACATTTTGAAAAAAACGATGCAGTCAAATCGTTAATTGAAAATCTACAAATCCAAATCAGGTTAACAAAGCCATCGGTTGTAATCATGTTTACCAACCAGCAACGGACTCTTTTTGATAGAATATTCCTTTCCAGCAAGGCTGAAGAATTATCTTTTGAAACAAAAGTACCCTTGTTGGTTTTCAATAAGAACTAAAGAGAATACAATAACATATTAAACATGAATTGGCACAAATTAAGCATAACTGAAACTTTTGAATTGCTGGGTACAAACCAACAAGGTTTTACCGCTACTGCAGCCGAAGAAAAATTGCTGCAATATGGTCCCAACGAATTACAGGAAGGTAAAAAGAAAAGCATAGCCTTAATGCTGCTGGCACAGTTTAAAGATGTGATGATTTTAATTTTACTAGCTGCCGCAATTATAGCTGGTATTGTTGGAGACCTTACTGATACGATTGTTATTCTCATCATTGTTTTATTAAATGCCTTTCTTGGCTTCATTCAGGAGTACCGTGCAGAAAAAGCTATGCAGGCCTTAAAACAAATGGCTGTTACGCAAGCCAGGGTATTGCGTGATGGGAATATTACAGACTTGCCCGCCACCGCACTGGTGCCTGGCGATGTTGTAATGTTAGAAGCTGGTAATGTT
>JANPEU010000078.1:0-5814 GCA_031423175.1 Bacteroidota bacterium | reverse complement strand
ACAATACTGGATTGTGCATTAACAATACGGTCTTCAATTTTGCTTAATGCTTTTTGAGGTACCGGTATTTCACCGCTTACTTTTAAAAGTGTAAGATGAGAAAGTGGCAGGTTATAACCTTTTTGCAATACCTGCATAAACTGCAGATGCCTTTTTATGGTAGGTGGAATAAAACCAACAGCATCAATTTTCTTTTTATTTATCAGGGAAAGAATTTTATCCCTTGTCATTTCAATTATTTCATTCATCAGCTTTCTGTTTTGCCCTTGTTTGGCAAAATGAAGCAGTGTTCCCAAACTGGTTTTCCCAAACCGTTCAATCGCATAAAAATCCAGGTAGTATATTTCATCAACAGCAATGGAACTAAATGCTTTTGTATTTTTAAGTTTTTCCATGCCATCAATAAATCCATTTGAAGTAAAATATTCAAGATATTTTTTCCGGGTAGCAATAAATTCTTTCACTGTTTTTTCAACCGGCAATTTTTGGCGTGCACACCAGAACTGCATTGCACCAACACCCTGAAGCCGTTGTCCTGTTTCAGTGATTAAAAGAAAATGTTCATCAAGAAATTTATTTTCTTCCTCAGTTATTAAAATGGCAGGCTGTTTAATCAGCCCTTTATTGCCCGAAAATCTGTAAAATACTTTTGGCGGCCGGCCTATTTTCTCCAGCAAACCCTCCTCTATCATTCTGTTCAGCACCCTGTGCAACATCTGTCTTGAAACAGGGATTTTTTCAAGCAGATCACTTACGGAGGCTTCAGAGTCATTCTTTAAATAGGTAATTATTTGATTATCAATTGACATAGTTTACAGTTTACTATAAACTGTAAACTTACAGAAATAATTTCTAAAATTTTCGATTTGTAGTTAAATATTTTCGTCTGCCGGGTCTTATCCATAGTCCATTGAAAAAAATTGAAGCATCACAACCTCTTTGCTCTTAACTCTTCACTACCTTCTTTAAAATAAAAACCATTTACTCTTCCTTTTTCATCTTTTTCAAATTTAAATTCAAGCTTTAACTGTTTTGAAAAAAATTCAGTGTCAGAAGAAAAATGCATATCAAAATTCCGGCGGTTGTTAATAATTAAAAAGTATTCATTGCCTTTCCGGCTGACGCTAATTGTATCGCCGTCTAAAAAATAATTTCCTGTATAGCTTTTAAAAAGCGAATCGCTGATAGTGACCACTTTTTTCTTCATAGGTTTATAATAATCTTTCCAGCCATAAACGATTGCCACGCTATTCATCACTTCTTCCAGTATTGCACCATTGTCAGAGTTCACCATTACTACAACGCCATTGCCATTTTCAAAACTCCCGGTATAAGCACTCAGAAATCCTTCGTCTGACCCATTGTGGCTAAAATATTTTTCATTTTCTTTCTTAGTAATAAAAACACCCAGCGCAGCATTGCTGTCAACATAGGGTGTTAACCTTAGCTTCGTCATTTGCTGCGATAATACTTTTTCCGATTTTCCCTGAAGTGCAAGCTGCGTTTCAGTAATATATTTTGAAAGATCGGTTGGGTTTGTCCATAAACCCGCAGCAGCTTGTTCAGGATACACATGAAATTTTGTTTCCACTTCTTTTCCGTCATCACGATAACCTGTTGCAAGAAATTTTTCTTTGTCTTTCGCCGGCGGTTGAGAATATGAACTCATCGTCATGCCTAAAGGTTTCAAAACATTTTCCCACATATAAACATCATAAGGCTGATGCGTAATATCCTGTATGATTACTTGTGAAATAGTGGTACCACCACCTGAATACTGATAACGAAGACCGGGTTCAAACTGAGAACGGACAGCTTTTGTATTAGCAGGCAGTTTTCCATCCAGTATTTGCTGCAATGAAGGAATGGTATCGTTTCTTTCATAACCGGGAAAGCCATGTATAGTCAATCCCGCAGTATGGCTCAACAAATTTGCTACGGTAATCTTTTTTCCTTTCGACATTGTATCGTAAGGAAACTTCCAGCTCTGCAGGTAAATATTGATATCCGTATCGAGATCAATTTTTTTATCCTGTACGAGTTTCAAAACACCCACGCCATTCAACGATTTGCTGATAGAGCCAGCCTGGAAAAGTATTTGCTCGGTAACAGGTTTTTGTCCCACGGTATCTGCTACTCCATAACTGCGGGCCCATTCAATTTTATAGTCGTGTACCACTGCAATGCTCAGTCCCCGGATTTTAAAATATTTCATTCGTTCCTTCAGGTTGTATGTATTCACACCGTCCTCTATCTGCACACCGCCGCTGAGATTGTTCTCCACTTGTTTTATTTTTTCTTCAATGGCTGCGCTATACCCGGAGCCTTCCTTTGAAGACGTGTTGCACGATACATTAATAAAAAGCAAAGCAATAAAAGCGTTGAACACCAGAAAATGAATGCGCATGAATAAAAAGTTTTTGTATATACAAGCTAAGAAAAAAATTTTATGTTTCAGAAAAGTTTCTGTTTACGGGAATTTTACATTTATTAAATCCAGTAGCTGGTTTTAATGTAAAATTGTATTTTCATCCCATGACCACTGAAAGAAACATCGCCATTCTCTGCAATGCACTTGCCGGTGTAGGCAAAGCCATCACACTTGCAGAGAAAATTGCAGGCTCAGTTTCTCAAAAACAAATTCCTTATTCATTATTCAAAGAAAAATGGCCGGAAGATTTTGACGGGTTCACCGATATATGGATAGTTGGCGGCGATGGTACATTAAATTATTACATCAATCATTATCCTGATGTAAAATTACCATTGGTGATTTTTAAGGGTGGTACCGGAAATGATTTTCACTGGTTGCTCTATGGAAATAAAACATTTGAAGAACAACTAGAGATAGCATTAAATGAAAATCCCAAACTAATTGATATCGGAAAATGTAATGATCGCTATTTCATCAATGGTGTTGGAATTGGATTTGAAGGTGATGTAGCAAAAGCATTAACGGGCAAGAAAAAATTTTCAGGCAAAACATCTTTTCTTATTACTATTCTGAAAAAAATATTCAGCTATCGTTCAAAAAACTATACGGTAAAAACTGCTGAACAAAATTTGTCAGGTAGAAAACTTTTAATAGATGTGAGTAATGGCTGTCGAGCAGGTGGCGGTTTTCATATTGCACCCGAAGCAAAAGCCGATGATGGTTTATTTGATGTAGTAATAGTAGATGCACTCACTCCGTTTCAGCGGCTTCGTTATTTGCCTGTTATTGAAAAAGGAAAGCATTTGAGGCTCCCTTTTATTCAGCATTTTCATACAAAAAAAATTACGATTGAAAGTACAGAGATTATGCAATCGCATTTAGATGGTGAATATTACGAGGCTTTAAAATTAGAAATTGAAATATTGACAGGGAAACTTTTATTTAGGTATTAATTATCCAACTCTTATTTTTCTTTTGAATAAGCGACAATGAAAATGAAAAAAGTCCGGCTATAAATAACCGGACTTGTAAAAACTCTTCTATTAAAAAGAATTAATAATCGTTGCTGTAACCACCACGATCACGGTTGTAGCCGCCTTTTTTAAAGCCGCCACCGCCACCACTTCCGCCACTGCTGCTGCCGCCGCCGCTACCACCTCTGTAGCCACCGCCACCGCCGCCGCCACCAAAGCTGCGTTTTTTGAAACCGCCACCGCCGCCTGCGCCTCTTTCGCCTTCTGGCTTAGGACGGCTTTCGTTTACAACAATTGCACGTCCATCAACTTCTGTTCCGTTGAGTGCTGCGATTGCTGCATTGCCTTGTTCGTCGTTGGTCATTTCAACAAATCCGAAGCCTTTGCTGCGGCCACTGAATTTGTCATTAACAATTTTTGCTGAAGAAACTTCGCCATACTGAGCGAAAAGATTCTGGAGGTCCTGATCTTTAAGATTCCAGCTCAGGTTACCTGCGTAAATGTTCATTTTACAATAAAGGTTTTAATAAAAAAAAAGTGTCAACAGTAAACTGTAACCTTTGAACATTTACGGAAATAACGAAACGTTCTATAGGAACTAGTGAAACTGTAAAGAACACAAATAACAACGCAAAATAAAACATTTTTTTTTGTGAAGTGCAAAAGTTTTTTTTGGAATGTAAAAAGATTGAATATACAGTGTTGATTTCTGAATGCTGAATCAGGGTTCATAGGTGAAAAAATATACCTCCAGGTATTAAACATGGGCAGCACAACAGTATTCAAATCAATGCTTTGAAGCTGGAGTTTGAAACAGTAATTTAAAAATTAAGGTAAAAAAATCCCCTGAAATTTCAGGGGATTTATGATAAAGGGAGTTCTAATTTAATTATTCACCAGCTACCTCAAATTCAACTTCGGCAGATTTTCCACCACCAAAATCTATTTGAGCTTTGTATGTGCCAACCTCTTTCACTTCATCGGCTATACTGATTTTGCGACGGTCTATTTCATAACCTTTCTGATCGCGGATAGCACGACTGATTTGTAATGAAGTTACGCTTCCGAAAATCTTACCGCTTGTTCCTGTTTTAGCGCCAATTTTCAAAGGTGCTTCATTCAGTTTTGCAATAACGCTGTTGATTTCAGCAAGCATTTTAGCTTCTTTCTTTAGCTGCTGTTTCATTTTTTCTTCCAGCATCTTCCGATTGCCAGGTGTAGCTTCAATAGCCATAAGACGGGGGAAAAGAAAATTGCGGGCATAGCCGTTTTTTACTTTTACCAGTTCATTTGAGCCACCAAGATTATCTACATCCTGAATTAATATTACTTCCATCGTATTTGTTTTTTATCCCAATGAATTACAGGCTTCATTGTCTCCATGAATACATTTATGTTATTCATGGGTTAGGGATTCACCTATTTTAATAAATCTGTTACATAAGGTAACAAAGCCATCTGTCTTGCTTTTTTTACAGCTTGCGATACCTTTCTTTGGTATTTTAAACTGTTTCCGCTAAGACGGCGTGGCAATAATTTACCTTGTTCGTTTAAAAATTTTTTCAGGAATTCTACATCTTTATAATCAATGTAGCGGATGCCATACTTTTTAAAACGACAAAACTTCTTTTCACGTTTGTCGTTTTTAATGGCGGTCAGATATTTAATTTCATTTTTTGCCATGATGATTAAGCCTCCACTGGTTTTTCAATTCCTGATTTTACGCCACTTCTCTTTTTTGCATTGTACTCGACGGCGTATTTATCGAGTTTTGTGCACAGGTGACGAAGCACTGCTTCATCACGAAGAAGCTGAATCTTCAGCTTCTCATTGAAGTCGGATTGCGCTATGTACTCCATCACCCAGTAAAGACCGGTAGTCTTTTTCTGAACTGGAAACGCAAGTGATTTCAATCCCCATGGGTTCTCGGCTACTATGGAACCGCCATTGGCAGTTACAAGGCCAGCGATTTTCTTTTGTTCATTTTTGAACTCTTCATCGCTTAGAACCGGGGTAAAAATCACCATCAATTCGTAATTGTTCATTACCCTGTTTTATTGTTTTAAAAAAATTGTTTATCCGCAGATTTTTCTACGGGGCGGCAAAGATAAGGAAGCACGGTCAGAAACAGGAGTTGGATTCTAATAAAATTTTGAACTTTGGTTTACGATTCAAGGCATTGATTAAGCTTTTGTTGCAAACTCAAGTTAATTGAAGGATTTCTGTTTGGCTTTCTTAAATTGAAAACCCCGTTATTTTCGGGGTTTTCAAAATTGAACATTATATTCTTAATCAAGTTTTATCAGCTTTATTACTTTTTTATTACTACCCTGCACAATTTCAGCAAAATATATTCCCGAAAGGTATTGCTCCCCGATTTTCACTACCTGATTTGAATGAAGACTG
>JANPEU010000077.1:0-7686 GCA_031423175.1 Bacteroidota bacterium | reverse complement strand
ATATCAGTGGGAGTTTAACCTTGTAGAAAATAAAGAAGTAAATGCATGGTGTATGCCCGGAGGAAAAGTAGTAGTCTATACAGGTTTATTGCCCATTACAAAAAACGAAGCTGCATTAGCCGTTGTTATAGGTCACGAGATTACCCATGCAGTGGCACAACATGGCAGCGAAAGAATGAGCCAGGCATTAATTCAGCAATTAGGCGGCACAGCCTTACAGATTGCTTTAGCTAATAAGCCTGCCGAAACACAAAATATTTTTATGACTGCGTATGGTATTGGAAGCACAGTAGGTGGCCTATTGCCTTTTTCCCGCAAAGAAGAATCTGAAGCAGATAAATACGGATTATATTTTATGGCCATGGCAGGTTACAATCCTCAGGAAGCAATTCCATTCTGGGAAAGAATGGCTGCGGCAGGCGGGGCAAAGCCACCAGAGTTTTTAAGCAGTCACCCCTCTGATGCTACAAGAATTGAAAAAATTAAAACCTATATGCCACAAGCACTGGAATTTTATAAACCTGTAAGACGATGAAATACGTGAATGATATTTATTTCAATAGTTGCGAAACACTAACCATTTTTTTACAGACACCTTTTGTAATACATCAAAAAAATAAAAACAACCATTCTCTGAGGTCATTTGCAATCATAAACTGAAAGAGAATTTTTATAACCAATTAAAACAAAAAAAATGAAACAGATAAAAATTTTACTTGCCAGCTTTTTAATACTAGCCATCTTTTCGGTTAGCTGCAAAACATGGAATAAATCTCAAAAAGGTGCGGTAATAGGAACAGTAGGTGGTGCAGCAGCAGGTGCTGTTATTGGTAAAGCAACAGGTAACACAGCCCTTGGAGCTATTATTGGAGCAACAGTAGGTGGAGTGGCCGGCGCTATTATCGGTCGCCAGATGGATAAACAGGCTGAAGAAATGAAAAAGAATATTCCGGATGCCCAGGTAATAAGAGTTGGTGAAGGAATTATAATTGAGTTTAATAGTAAGATTTTATTTGGGTTTGATCAATCTACTCTTACAGCAGCTGCGCGGACAAACCTGGATAAATTAGTAACCATCCTGCAAAAATATCCGGAAACCAATATTGAAGTACAAGGGCATACAGATAGTAAAGGTTCAACCAGCTATAATGAGGCATTATCAGAAAGACGGGCTTCTACTGTATCGTATTATATATCGGGTAAAGGCATAGCCACATCAAGACTTTCTATAAATGGATTTGGTGAAACGATGCCCAAATATTCCAACACAACAGAAGATGGTCAGGCACAAAACCGCCGGGTAGAGTTTCTCATTTCTGCAAATGAAAAAATGAAAGCCGAGGCTGCTAAAGAAGCAGAAAAAAGTGGTAACTGATAAATAATAATTAACAGCGTAAATTATTTCATACACATAATAATAAAAAATAAAATGAAAAGAAGAATTAGTTTTATCACAGCAATTTTTTTGGGAACAATATTTTCTCAAGCTCAACAAAAAACTGCTCATTCGGATGGTACAAGTTTTGGCCTTCGTGCTGGTGTAAACTTTCAAAATATTAATGGCAAGGATGACAATGGCGATAAACTAAAAAATGATATCTTAACCGGTTTTAATATCGGTATTAATGCAGAGATTCCGGTTGGGGTTGACTTTTATTTTCAGCCAGGTTTACTTTATACAATTAAAGGTGCAAAAAACAAAGATGTTATATTGGGTCAAACCTTTAACACAACTGTGAAAATTTCCTATGTAGAATTGCCCCTTAATTTTCTTTACAAACCATTGATGGGAAAAGGACACCTGATACTTGGCTTTGGTCCTTATATTGCGTTGGGTGTTGGTGGTAATGCAGAATTTGAAGGAGGTGGATCAAGCTTCAATGAAAAAATAAAATTTAAAAAAACCGTGAAGAGCTCCGACCCGGATGATGTGGTTTATTTCAGGCCAATGGATGCTGGAGCAAATTTGGTTGCAGGTTATGAATTTGGTAACAAAGTTTCCTTTCAATTAAATACGCAGTTAGGCCTTACTAAGATAAACCCGGAATATGAAGGTGCATCCAATGATCAAACATCCGCTAAAAACACCGGCTTTGGTTTTTCTTTAGGTTTCAGGTTTTAAAAATAATATTATGAAAAAGTTTTTTTTACTGATTACTGGATTCATTTTTAGTTTAACCATCATTGCCCAGGGAAATAGCGGTGATAAGGGAAAAGCTAAATCAAAGAAAGAAAAATCAGCAACCCAGGGAAATAATGAACAAAAAGAAAAAGAGGCGAAAGAAAAAAAAGAGAAAGAGGCAAAAGAAAAGAAAGAGAAAGATGAACACAGTAAAAAAGTCTGGGATGGTACTACAGGTAAAAGAGGTAAGGGTCCTAAGTTGTCTAAAAATCAACCTGCCAAAGTAAGGGCTGCATTTCAAAGAGATTATCCTGGTGCCGGCAATGTTACCTGGAGTAAATACCGTGGCGACTGGACAGCCACTTTCGGAAGCGGAGCATACCGGTCAACTGCATTGTACCATGCAAATGGTGAAAGAAGAGATACAAGAACACCTGTAACAAAAAATGAAATACCGAGAAATGTTTTAGATTCTATTTTCAAACGTCGCCCGGGTACAAAGCTGGAAGATATTATAAAGATTGAAGTGCCAAATGCTGTAAAAGATATATTCAGGGTCAAAGATTACACACAGGAAAAGCCTGTGTATTTTTATTATAACAGCGATGGACAATTGGTAAAATATGACTATTGATTTTTGTTTTTAATAAATTATTTATACCCATCCATCAAAATTTAATAGTTGCCTGTAAAGACAACTATTTTCAATTAATGTAAACAACAATCGAATTAAAACTAATAAATAGCAGAAAAAGAACATAGGATAAGCGATGCCCGTTATCATTGGCTACCTTTACTTATAAAATATAAACATCAATTGAAAACAGGCTCAAGAACCGATAGTGTAAAATTCTTCAAACAGGTTTTACTTACATTGACTATACTGTTTTTTACAGTTGCCCGAAGCAATGCCATTCCGGAATCTGAATCAGTTAAGGATACTACATTAACCTCTTCTCAGCAACAAGCCCTTCTATTCCTTGATGAAGTAAAGGAATTGGCCCCCAGTGCATTTTGGCCAAATATCAAACCCGCCTTATTCCTGCAAAATTTAAAAACAAATATTCGTCAGCCAGTAAGTATTTATCCAGGCAATGGCACAAACTTTTGCGGGTATGGCGCATTAACCTATTTATTACTGCTGGATGATCCATTAGGATATACAAAATTATTGCTTCAATTATACCGCGAAGGAAAAGCCGTGTTTGGAGCTGTGAATTTCAATCCTTCCCGAAGTGTAAAAAAAGCCGCAGGTTTACTCAGGTACAAAGGGGTTCTTGATATACGGCCTGCCGAACAAATGTGGTACTTATCCCTGGCTGATCATTTTAAAGGTTACCTGAATTTATTTAACAGGAAATATGATCCGGATGATGAAGATCGTTTTTGGGCATCTGTTAATTATGCCAAGTTCAACCGGATGATAAGAAAACTCATGTATTATAAAGTGAATGCAAGAGGTGCTGACCTATTCCGTCCCAAAGTGGGTGACCTATACCAATACATAAGTGACAAAATGATAACCGGCACTGTCGTTTTATTTATTAATAACAGGATTGTGCATAAAAAAAATCATGTAACCCTTAAACTGGGAGTTCCTACACATTTTATCGTAGCGGAAAAAATCAGCCGGGAAAATGATCTCATCACTTTTGTTTACTGGGACTATGGCGGCAAAACGCAGTTACAGTTATCCCCTGCGTTCTTTAAAAGAATCGTGTTCGGAATTACGGATTGCTCTAAAAATGAAAAGTATGCTGACTAAACTGACCATTGCGATATTTTTTTCAGGAATGGCATGTTTTATTTTATCCTGCTCCTCAAAAAATATTACATCAAATTATTATTACCAGCATGAAAAAGTGCTGGACAGGATAGAAGAATCCTATAAAAAATTATACCTGGAACAGCCATTCACCATTGCTTTTACCGACAGGGGTTTTGAAACCATATCGCTTGAAATTATTACAGATACGCTCAGTTATATTTACCAGTTTGAAATAAACGAAAAACGTTTGACTGATACCCTGGTTGCCTACCATTTAAATGAAACAAAGATTTTAGAATTAATCCGGCAAATGAAATCTATTCGTTGTACATGGGTCAATAAACTGGATTATTATGTTGACGAAAAAAAGAATACGCTGATACTTATCTCGATAAAACCTGTTGCATTAAATGCGCCTTTTTCTTATAAAAAATATTATACACTCACTTATTTTCCTCAACCACAATATTTCGACAGTGCCGGGCAATTGCTGGACAAAAGAAAAGTCCGCCGACTCCGGAAAATAAGCGGTGAGATCTTCAAGAGAATAAATGACAGGGTGTGCTATACCGTTTCCGGAAATTTCAGGTGAAGTTTAGCAAGAAGTTTCTTTAATGCCGGTTTCTAATTCAATATTTTCAAAAAAAATAACGCATCAATACATAAAATAATTCTTCCAATGGGTACACCACCCATTACCATTGTATTTGCAAGTGGTCATATTAAAATAAAAGAGATGATGCGTGCCGGTTTTGTAATGAATATTGTTTCTATTATACTCATTACCTTGTTTTGCTGGTTTGTGTTGCCGTGGATTATGTAATAAGTTCTGTCACTTTAAGGGGACTAAAGAAATTGGATGATTGTAATTAGAAATTACTTTTGCCTGAGATTTAAAAGTAGGAGTCGGGGTAACATTATAACTCATTCAAGAAATCTTGTAAAGATTGTTTTTTGATTTTTCCCTTGCGCATTTTTTTTACTTCTTCAAAGGCTTGGGTCAGGTCAGATTTTACTTTGAGCATTTGCTCATATTTGTTTAGTCTATTGATAAGGCGTGTCCACTGAGTAATTGGAAGTTGTACTGCCTGGGTATTTCCCTTTTGGTCATTTAAGTATTGAACCGCTGTTTTCATGGAGTAAATCTACAACTTTTTCAAGAAAAAAATTGAGTGTAACATATAATCCATTTACGCCGGTGGTGGTGTTTAAATAACGCACTTCTTCAAATTTCAGACTTTTCACCAACAACTCGACCATTGTAGAATTTCGGTTGTTGGTGCGATGAACTATTAATGAAAAATCTTTAGAAAAGACACCAACAACGGCGTAAACAACGGCGTAAATATAACTATTGAATGCTTTATTTCACTGTCTTAATTGCCCATTTAATTAAAATAAGGCTAAGTCGTAACGGGTATAATAATAGTGAAAGGAATAAGACTGAGGTTAAGAAAACGCTATTTGTTTTTTTGTAACTCCAAATATTTGATACTGTACTTTTGTATGAGGATTTTTTTTGTTCAACAGTCTTTAAAATGTCTTCTTTCGTTGCGGCGATATCCGCATAATTTTTTAGAGCATATTGAGTGTTTGCATCAAAGTCTGAATGACTTCCTAAATCAGCTACTGCCCCAACAGGCAATCCATCTTCATTATAGCCATTAACTATAATTTTTTCCATTTTAAATATTTCATAGAATTTATCTCTATAGTCAACAGATGAAAGAAACTCCTTGAATTTATTTAAGTCAACAAAGTCAAACACAGCCGTAGAGTCGGGTATAAACCCCTTGGGTAAATTGGGTTCATCCAATGACATACCCGCAAAGGGGTTGGATTCCTTTGTGGGATTAAGTTCGTAACCACCATACTTTTTAAAAATATCCGTATGGATATATGAATAGCCTTTAGAAGATATTGGAAGTAATGTTGCTTTCTTTTTTATTCCTAATGGGTCAATAAGAAATTCTTGCTCTTGTTTTTTAGGAATTGCATAAGTGTTTTCTCCAACTTGGTAATGAACCACAAAATATTTACTTGTCTTATCGTATAGTTCTTTAATGTAGTCTTTGGGCAGGCTGTCAAGTTGCTTTGCTAAAGATTGTATTTCAGTTTCAAGATTTGATTTCTTTGACTTGTAATAATTGTTTCGTAATAATAAAAAGCTCCAAGTCAAACCTACCACAACAAGACCTCCAAAAAAGATGAGTATCTCTTTTGCAATTCTTTTCTTTAATAAAGGCTTGGCAGTTGTCATTGGTCAAATAATAATAGGAGTTGTCTCAACGGGTTTCGTACAAGTCAAAAATATGCGAAAGTTTTCAGCATACAATTCTTCTAACAATGTTCTATCCAGCATTAACCTAAATTTACTCCGTAGTTGGTATTTAAATAACGAATTTCTTCAGATTTCAGATTTTCACCAACAACGGCGTAAAAGTTACAATAGCCGTTGTCTATCCATTTCAAATTTAAAAGGCTTCTTTATAGACTGATAGACTTCAACTCCTTTCATTTTGCCTATTTGAATCAATTCTGTTCGTGTCTTTTCTGAGGCACTTATGCCAATTATTATCTCTGAAATAAAATCATTCGGAAATTCTTGAATTCTATCTTCAGTACTAGGAATTTCAGGGTAGAAAATTTTTGCCAATCTATACTCTTCTTCATACTTCCAATCATTTGATTTTACGTGGCTTTCCTGTATCATATTTTGTAAAAAATCACCAATAGGACTAAGTCTAGGGAAGTTGTTTTCAGGAGGGTATATAACACGTCCCCCAGTTGCAATAAAATTATTTCTTAATTTTTCCTCCCAAAATCCAACGCAATATCCTTTGTGGAAATCTGCATAGTGTGACCACATCAAAATACTATCCCATCTTTCGCTTAATGACAATACTCCGTAATGTTTGTCAGCACCATCAAAATATAGAGCATTAAAAAGCTCTTGCACTTGAGGTAGTTCATTCCGTAGTCTATGTTCAAAACTTTTTAGTAATTGTTCTAAATCTTTCGGTGCATAATGGCTTTGGCTGTCAATTTTTTTCTTAGCTAAATACTGCTCAATTTTTTCGTCGGTGTCCAATAAGGAATAGTCATAAGGGATTTTATAATCATAGGGGTCATTAAAATGTTTTGGAGAAGTAAAGAAAAGATGATTCTTCAGCAGCAAATTTTTATGATTTTCGTCTGCCCAACTTCTATATTTATAGACTTTTAATGGATATTTATTATCTGATTGCATGAAGTGTTGCTTGTGCCCATCTCAAAAATATACGAAAGTTTTCACCTTACAATTCTCCTAACCAGCATTAACCTAAATTCGCAGTATGGAATATTTCAAAACAGGAAAACTGGTTGCAGCATCTGGACTTAAAGGCGAACTCATTTTCAAACATGAGCTGGGAAAAAAAACTTCACTGAAAGATTTGAAAGCCATTTTTATTGAAGATAAAAAAGATTCTTTTCTTCCCTGGTTTATTGAAAGTGCAAAAATAAAAAATGAAAGTGAAATTTATTTAAAGTTAGAAGGTGTTGAGACAAGAGAAGCAGCCGCTAAACTTTCACCAAAAGAGGTGTGGATGACAGAAGCAGATTTTAAAAAATATGCAGCTAAAACTGCACCGGCAAGTTTGCTGGGCTATACCATTTATAATAGTAAAGATAGATTAAGTGAAGTGCTGGAAGTTATAGAGCAACCGCATCAACTTCTCTGCCGATTGGAAATAAATTCAAAAGAAGTTTTAATTCCAATCAACGAAAGTTTTTTAAAAAAGATAGACCATAAAAA
>JANPEU010000076.1:0-13969 GCA_031423175.1 Bacteroidota bacterium | reverse complement strand
CCATTATGGTTTGGTGTTTTCAATCTTGACCAGTTTGTAAATTATGCAAAAAATAGAGCCGCTGCAGATAAGTGGGCATTGTATGAAGTTTCTGTTGGTCAACTATCAGCTTATGCACAGGATGAATGGCAGGCAGCTGATCATTTTAAATTAACGTATGGTTTAAGAATTGATAAGCCAATCTACAATAATGCATCTCTTAAGGTTCCGAATAATGTTGAAGATGTTTTTGCACCGAATGCTGGTACATTTTTAGGCACTTATTCTGGAGGAACACCAACTATCTTGAATAATAATGACATTAAAATATTTGATGCGAATGGAAACCCAATTAAAAACGGACAAGGAAAAGATTTAGATAATCTGCAATTGCCCAATGGCAAAGTACTTTTTTCCCCAAGAGTGGGCTTTAACTGGGATGTAAGAGGTAACAAAACTTTACAAATCCGTGGTGGAACGGGTTTATTCACCGGAAGATTCCCATTTGTTTGGGTAGGCAATCATATTGGAAATCCGACTAACGATTTTTATTGCGTAACCGATAAAAATTTTAAATGGCCACAGGTTTGGAGAAGTAATCTGGGAACTGATTTTAAAATTAAATCAGGAACTATTTTCACAGTTGACATAGCCTATACAAAAGATGTAAATGCCATGATGGTTCGTAATTATAAATTGGGTAAACCATCGGGTACTTTAAACTCTGGAACAAATGGTGATAAGCGTAAATTATACCAGGCAGCTGATCAGGGAACTGTTAATACGTATGCATTTACAAATACAAAAGTGGGTGATCAGTTTAATGCAAGCCTGCAAGCAATTCATAATTTTAAAAAGGGATTATTTGTAATGGCTGCTTATAATTATTTAGTTGCAAATGATGCCAGTTCTGTATCTGCAGAAATATCCGGTGATGCTTTTGACAGAAACCCGGTTTTAAATAATTCGAATGAAGCAATTTCAACACCTTCATTATATGGCAATACGCATCGTTTTATAATGGCAGCATCTCAAAAATTTGATTATGGGAAAGATAAAAAACTAGCAACCACAATTTCAATATTTGGTGCATGGACTTCCGGAAACAGATATGCTTATGTTTATGGCGGCGATATTAATAACGATGGTACAGGCATTAATGATTTGATGTATGTACCAACAGATGCTGAGATAAATACAATGAACTTTGCATCTATTTTGGACGTAAATGGAAACGTTCAGTCGCCTGCTGTACAAAGAGCAGCTTTATTACAATTTATTAATCAGGATGAATACTTAAATGAGTTGAAAGGCAAGTACACCGAAAAGTATGGAGCAAAGACACCTAGTTTCAGCCAGGTCGATCTTCGTATACTACAGGATTTTAAATTTAAAGCAGGCAAGTCAACTAAAATAGTACAGTTAAGTTTGGATTTTCAGAATTTTGGCAATTTTATTAGCAGCAAATGGGGCGTTCGTAAGTATGCCACAACATCTGGTTACTATCAACCACTTGGTGTGAGCTTAGCTGGTAATACTGCAACGTATACATTTGATCCATCCCAAAAATCAACATTCCTTTCTAGCCCGGATTTACAAAGCCGCTGGCAAATGCAGTTTGGAGTGAGATATATATTTTAATTCTTTCAGTAGTAAACTTAAAAAGAAAGTCTCGTCATGAATGACGAGACTTTCTTTTTATTCTATTTTCAAATCGATTTAATTCGATGGAATTTTAAAGAGTAATATTAACCTTTTGCTTTTGGTTTAACCGTTGATTTTGTTTTTACGGGAACCGGTTTAGTATTTCTATCGCCTTTTAATGTAGCTGCCAGTTTTATTGCTTCATACGCATTTACCAAGCCCCCTGTTTTGCAGATATCTGATAGATTAACTGTTTCAAGAGTTCCTGGCTTTGTAACTTTCAAATCTGGTTGCACCGCCGATTTTTCTATTATGTATTTCACCTGTTTTGCACTAAGGTTAGGGTAGTAGTTTAAAATAAAAGCCGCCATGCCGGCAACTATAGGGGATGAAAAACTGGTACCTGGAAGACTACCATAATTATTAGGTCCCGGTTGTGTTGAATATATTTTTACACCCGGCGCAAAAACATCTACTTCGTTTTTTCCATAGTTAGAAAAACTAGCTGCAAGACCTCCGGATTTAGGATCGCCACTTGCGCCGACTGTAATCCATGTGCCAGCTCTTTTTCCATCAGTTTGAAAAACAGGATTTGGGAAATTAAATTCAGTGTCTATATTTTTCGCATCATTCCCTGCGGCATGTACCATCAATACCCCTTTGCTTTCTGCATAACGAACTGCATCATCCACCCATTTTTTTTCTGGTGAATAGGCTTTCCCAAAACTCATATTAATTACTGATGCCCCATTATCCACCGCATAACGGATGGCTAATGCAACGTCTTTATCGTGTTCATCACCATCATCCAGCATACGCACCATCATAATTTTTACATTATCCGATACACCAACTATACCTTTACTATTATTCCTTACAGCACCAATAAGTCCCGAGACATGGGTGCCATGATATGCTGTGCTGGCCATGATATCATTATTACCATAAAATTTATCATTAAAATCATCGTAATTATCTTTTACTATATCGGATCTGAAATTTTTTGGAGGAGTGGTTTTTGATTCCGCTTTTGTTATTTCACCATTTATAAAATCACTGAAGCCTTCCACAAAATCTTTATTCGTACTTTCCAGCATTTCATTTCCTTCCATGATTCCCAACAAACTGTTTTTTGCTTTTTTAACTTCAACTTCAGTTGGTACAAATTCTTTTAACTGGTTACCGGTAAACACCTCTTTTCCAATTTTTGTTTTAAGAATACTGTCACTTTTGATTACTGTTTTTAACATGTATTTCATTTCAAGTAATTCAACTTCGCTTGATCCGGATTCTCCACCATTAATTTCTTCGACAGATCGTTTCCACATTTTATATTCAAATAATTCATCTGCAGACAATTCCTGTTCA
Source organism: Bacteroidota bacterium (assembly GCA_031423175.1). Classification (GTDB taxonomy): domain Bacteria; phylum Bacteroidota; class Bacteroidia; order Chitinophagales; family Chitinophagaceae; genus VBAR01. Next base: position 10,978 of record JANPEU010000076.1, on the reverse strand, counting down.
TTTATTTCTTTACCGGCATATTTAGATTTATACTTATGATAAACCCTTGCAACTTCATATGAATCTTCTTTTACATTACGACCATCCCTGCCACCCAGAAAATTCCAACCATGTATATCATCCACATATCCATTTTTATCATCATCTACACCATTGCCGGGAATTTCTTTTGAATTCGTCCATAAGACAGATTTTAAATCTTCATGTGCGGTGTCAATGCCGGTATCAAGTATTGCAACTATAACTGGTTTACTTTTTAGTTTTTTTGCATTTACAAATTCATAAGCTTTACCCAGGCTGATACCATAAAAGCCAGAAGTTTTTTTATCCTGCAAATGCCAGTCCTTAGGAATGTCCTGAGCTATTAATGTACTGTAAAAAAATACACAAAGACCAATAAGTGAGGTACGTTTAATAAGGTTGATCATGTTTTAAATCTTGTTTAAATGCAAAATAAGTAAAGGGGATAAAAATAAAGAAATCTTTCATACTTTTTATATAAAAAATAACCCCTGCTTTATTTTTTAACAGGGGTTATTTTACTTTTTTATGACGAACGATTTATATTATTGGTTGTTCAATTTTAATTCTACCCTTCTGTTCTGCGATTTTTCAGCTTCTGTTTTACCATTATTAATAGGCTGAGTAGGACCAAATCCTTTTGCTGTTAATCTGGATGCTTCTATTCCTTTAGAAATAAAATAGGCTTTTACATTATCGGCTCTGTCCTGCGACAATTGCATATTCTTATTCGCATTACCATCATTACTTGTATGTCCTTCAATTGAAAGTTTTAATTCAGGATTTTCTTTAAGAATATCGGCAACTTTATCTAATACAGAGTTTGATGCAGGTAATAAATCTGCTTTTGCATAACTGAATTGAATCCGTTGTGCAGCATAATTTACTTTTTCTATTATCTCTTTTTTAATTTCTGGGCATCCACCGTTTTCTTTTAAACCAGCCAGGTTCGGACATTTGTCTTCATCATCACTTACACCATCACCATCATTGTCAGGTATCGGACATCCCTCGTATCTGCCATAACCAACTACATTCGGGCATTTATCATCTTCATCATTAATGCCATCTTTATCTGTGTCAGGAATAGGGCATCCATTGTATTTTTTTGTGCCTGCTATGTCGGGGCATTTATCTTCTTTATCATTCACACCATCTTTATCACTATCTGTAACTTCCACTACGGGGCAGCCATTATTTGCAATCGTACCAGGTATATCCGGACATTTATCTTTCTTATCTGCAATGCCATCTGCATCTTTATCAGGGCATCCATTTAAAAGTTCTGTACCTGCAGCATCAGGACATTCATCCAACTCATCCACCACACCATCTTTATCCCGATCTTTAATTTTTTTGACAAGTTCTATTTGTTTACCTAAATAAATTCCCAATGTTGCACCCATTACTTCATGTTTCAATGAACCTGTATAGTTTGCAGGTTGATAAAAATCTTTTAAACCGCGGCCATAATTAGCATTAATAAACACTTTACCAAATTCAAAACCAGCAAGCCCATTAATACCATAATCCATCACCGCATATTTTCCAGCTCCATCTCCAGTAAGCAAATTTTTATTTTCTTCTTGTGTAAAACTATTCGTTACATCCACAAGTCTTTTTTCTTTTTGTTCAAGTCCGTTAAAGAAGAAACCAAGATAAGGGCCACCACCGATCATGAACTTTGCTTTTTTACCCATCGGTATTTTTAACACAAGATTCAACGGGGCTTCTATATAACTAATATACTGTTTGCCTTTTTCAATAAAACGTTTGGTTGCAAATGAATCCGGATTTCTTCTTAATTTATAAAGACTGTCATAGTTACCTGAATAATTTCTTCCTTTAGCTGAGAATAAAATTCCGGGTTGAAAATATAATTTAGACCGGCTGCTAAAAGGCAGATCGGCTATGAAACCAAAATGTGCGGCTGTTCTTGAAGTAAAATTATTTTGAATAGAATCCCATCTTCGGAGATTATTCGTTTCGTTCACTTTTGCAAAATTGGGTCCACCAGAAATGGCCACTCTTAACTGAGCATGGGTAAAAGCTGTAATAATAAAAATAGAACCGAGGCAGAGAAATAGTTTTCTCATGGGTTTGATTTGAGTTTTTCAGATATTGTTTCCACTGCAAAAATTGCATTTATTTCTGGTATTTACAAGTGCAACAAGTACAAGTATGCCATACCTTCCTGGTATGGCATACTTTGAATGAAAGATTCTTCAATTATTGTTAGCGACATTTCAATTATAACGTATGGCATACCGGGAAGGTATGCCATACAATCGTTCAAAAATCAAACTTAATTCCCTGAGCCAGTGGGAGGGTATCGGAATAATTTATGGTATTCGTTTGTCTGCGCATATAATTCTTCCAGGCGTCACTTCCGCTTTCTCTGCCACCACCGGTTTCTTTTTCACCACCAAATGCCCCACCAATTTCTGCACCACTTGTGCCAATATTTACATTTGCTATTCCACAATCGCTACCAGCAACTGAAAGGAATTTTTCTGCCTCACGCAAATTCAATGTCATAATAGATGAAGATAACCCTTGTGGTACTTCATTCTGAATTGCAATCGCTTCATCAATCGTTTTATATTTCAGTAAATATAAAATAGGTGCAAAAGTTTCATGATGAACAATTTTAAAACCGGGTTTTGCTTCTGCTATGCATGGTTTCACATAACATCCGCTTTCATATTCAATACCTGATAATACGCCGCCTTCCACAATAAAATTTCCGCCTTCTTCTTTACATTGTTTTATTGCTGATTCATACATGCTGACTGCATCTTTATCTATCAATGGGCCTACATGATTTTTTTCATCCAACGGATTGCCAATTGAAAGTTGTTTATATGCAGCTATTAATTTTTCTTTAATTGAATCATAGATTGATTCATGAATGATCAATCGCCTGGTACTTGTACAACGTTGCCCTGCAGTGCCAACAGCACCGAAAACAGCACCTGTGATAGCAATATTAAGATCCGCATCTTTTGAAATAATAATTGCATTATTCCCCCCGAGTTCCAGTAATGCTCTTCCTAATCTGGCTCCGAGTGCTGCACCAACTGCTTTACCCATTCTTGTAGAACCTGTAGCGGATACCAATGGAATTCTAGTATCATTACTCATCCATTCTCCAACATCACGACCACCAATAATAATATTACTAACCCCCTCGGGTACATTATTATTTTTTAAAACATCTGAAATTATATTTTGACAAGCAATACCACATAGCGGCGTTTTTTCTGAAGGCTTCCAGATACAAACATCGCCGCAAACAAATGCAAGCATGCTATTCCAACTCCATACAGCTACCGGAAAATTAAAGGCAGAAATAATTCCGACGATGCCTAACGGATGCCACTGTTCATACATTCGATGTCCCGGTCTTTCACTATGCATTGTTAATCCATGTAATTGTCTAGACAGGCCAACTGCAAAATCGCAGATGTCAATCATTTCCTGTACTTCACCGTATCCTTCCTGCAAACTTTTGCCCATTTCATAGGAAACTAATTTGCCAAGTGAATCTTTATTAGCTCTTAATGCTTCGCCGATTTGACGTACTATTTCGCCACGTTTTGGCGCAGGCCATAAACGCCATTCTTTAAAAGCTGCATCGGCTTTTATTATAACAGCTTCGTAAGAATTTTTATCGGCAGCAATTACACTACCAATTAATTTTCCATCAACAGGGGAGAAGGAATTGATAGTTTCACCAGATGATTTTAACCAGGTAGTACCGGTGCTTACACCTTCATTAACGTCTTTTATATTTAATGCTTTTAAAAATTCCATACCATTTTTTTAAAATATGCTTAGTTTTGGATTCAAGTTTTTTGAACTAAAATTTGCTGATGCAGATCAATACTGTTCGCTTTCATTCGGAAAACTATTTTCTTTAACATCACTAATATATTTTTTTACAGCTTCGGTAGTTTGTTCTGCAATATTTAAATACTGACGGAGAAAACGGGGTTTAAATTCTGTATTAATACCAAGCATATCATGCATCACTAGTACCTGTCCATCACAATACATACCTGCGCCGATGCCGATTGTAGGTATCGTTAAACTTTCAGAAACATGTTTGGCTAACGCTGCGGGTATTTTTTCTAATACAATTGCAAAGCAGCCTGCTTCTTGTAAAATTTTTGCATCGCTTTTTAATTTTTCGGCTTCTTCTTCATCTTTTGCACGTACGTTGTAAGTTCCAAATTTATAGATGGATTGAGGTGTTAACCCAAGATGTCCCATTACCGGAATACCCGCTGAAACAACTTTCTTAACTGATTTTATTATTTCTTCGCCACCTTCCATTTTTACTGAATGGGCACCCGACTCTTTCATAATCCGGATGGCAGATGCCAATGCGATATCTGAATTGGATTGGTAAGAACCAAATGGCAAATCAACAACAACCAGGCAACGGTTCACGGCACGTACTACACATTGTGCATGATATATCATGTGCTCGAGTGTGATAGGAACTGTTGTTTCATGCCCCGCCATTACATTACTTGCTGAATCGCCTACCAGTATTACATCGATACCGGCTGAATCAATAATTTTTGCAAAAGAAAAATCGTAGGCAGTAAGCATGGAAATTTTTTCCCCGGCTGCTTTCATTTTCAGTAATGTATTGGTCGTTACTTTTTTTATTTCCTTATTTACAGACATAAAATGATTTTGAAATTTTAAATCAGACTTCAATTTCTTTTAGCTTCAATTCTTCATAAAGCGTATGAATTAATCCGTCAGCCAATCCAATTTTTGGCACATAAATTTCCTGTGCATCTGCCCACCGCATCACATTGATATAAATAAGCAGGGCAGGAACAATCACATCGGCACGGTCTTCTCTGAATTTGTAAAAACTGATACGCTGCCCCAAACTCATATTACTGAATTCTTTAAAATAATCACGAAGCAAATCAAGATGAAGTGGCTTGCCGTCTTTTCGTTTTGAAATTGAAAATATTTTATTTATGTTTCCGCCCGATCCAATAGCTGTTACATGATGAAAGCCTTTTGTAGATAATTTAATAAATTCTTTCATTTCATCCCACAATGCTTCATTTACCTGGTTTTTTAATAAACGGATAGTGCCGATATTAAATGATTTTTTAAATACCAATATGCCATCGCTGAAAAAAGTAAGTTCAGTGCTGCCACCACCTACATCGATATACAGATAAGATTCTTCGCCGGTCATGCTATCTGCAACATGATTTTCATAAATCAGTGATGCTTCCTGATCGCCACTTATGATTTCAATTTCAATTCCCGTTTCTGCTTTTACTTTTTTAAGAATCTCTTTTGCATTTACAGCATCCCGCATTGCCGAAGTGGCACATGCTTTTAAATGTTTTACTTCATATACTTCCAGTAAAAGTTTGTACGATTTTAATGTTTTGATAATTTTTTCAACTTTGATTGTTGAAATTTCTCCTTTATCAAACACATCAAAGCCGAGCCGGAGTGGAACACGAACCAGTGCTACTTTAATAAAGTCAGGAATGTTTTGCGGGCCGGGAATCACATCAGTAATTAAAAGTCGTGCGGCATTACTGCCTATATCAATTGCTGCCAGTTTCAATCGGATTCAATTTTTTGTAAAGGTATTGATAGGTTTCCACCTGTGAACGTATTTTCTTTTTTCCATTCACTACATAATCGTTATTCAGTTCATTATTCAGCCAACGGGCCTTTACATTATCATGCAATTGAATATTGAGAATATCTATCAGTTCTTTTTTTATTTCTTCATGATAAACAGGACAGGTAACTTCCACACGATGGTCAAGATTGCGGGTCATAAAATCGGCTGATGAAATAAATACTTTTGGATTGTGTTTATTGTTAAAGACCCAGACTCTTGCATGTTCCAGGTACTCATCTACAATACTCACAGCATTGACCCTGCCTTCAAATTTTGGATTTTGAGTAAGCATGCAACAAATACCACGAATAATTAATTTAATTTCCACTCCTGCCTTTGCTGCTTCGTAAAGTTTATAAATCATTTCCTCATCGCTAAGCGAATTCATTTTTAAAATAATGCCTGCATGGTTTTTTTTCTTGCGGGCAAATTTTATTTCATTGTCAATTAATCTGACAATCTCTTTTCTGTTGTACCAGGGGCTTGGTAACAGGTATTGACAATCTTTTAATAACTGGGTGTTTTCCGGGTTGTCAATAAATCCAAAAACACGGTTTACATCCGCCATTAATTTCTGATTGGAAGTAAGCAAAAAATGATCTGCATAAATTTTAGCAGTTTTTTCATTCATATTTCCGGTACCAATGAAGCCGTATAAAATATTCTGGTCAGCCGTTTTCTTTCGAATTACACAAATTTTGCTATGCACTTTCATCCGTTCAATACCAATCAAAACTTTTACACCCTCTTCTTCTAATCTTTCTTTCCATTCCAGGTTCGCCTCTTCATCAAATCGTGCAGTTAATTCCAACATTACGGTAACCTGCTTACCATTTCTCACAGCATTAATCAAAGCGTTGATGATTTTTGATTGAGATGCAAGGCGATAACAGGTGATTTTTATAGATGTAACATCCGGATCAATCGCCGCTTCACGCAATAAATCAATAATGGGGTTAAAAGAATGATAAGGTACATGAAGCATAACGTCTTTCTCCATTATCAAATCTGAAACACGTCGGTCTGATATAGCCGGATGATCAAATGGTTTACGCCGTTTACTTTTATTTTTAAAAACATCTTCCGGAAAATCCATAAAATTTCTGAAGTTATGAATGCGACCACCGGGTATTAAATTATCTTTTTTAGATAGATTTAATTTTCGAATTAAAAATTCTAATAACCCCGGATCCATTTCTCTGTCATAAACAAAGCGTACTGTTTTTCCTTTTTTCCGGTTCTTCAATCCCTTTTCTATTTTCTGAATGATACTGGTTGAAATGTCGTTATCAATATCAATCTCAGCATCACGGGTTACTTTAAATATTGCAGAGTTGTATTGATCATATCCAAAGTAAGAAAATATATCAGGCAGGTTTACCCGGATTGCATCTTCGAGCAACATGATATGCGATTCTTCAGGTTTTGGTGATGGCAATTTGATGAAGCGGTCAATAACCCTTGGGATTTCAATGATTGCATATTTTTTTTTCATAGGCGATTCCCGTTTCCACATCACGACAGCTAAATAAATAGAACGGTCATTTAGGTTTGGAAACGTTGGAATACTTTCTATCATCAACGGTATTACGTTCGGGCTTATTTCTTCATCATAATAATTTCGGATAAATTCCTTCTGTTCATCATTCAACTCTTTTTCGGTCGTAAGATTTATTTTTTGTTTTTTTAGTTCTTCCATTACACCTTCCCAGATTCGGTTGAACTCACTTTGTTGATTCAATACCACCATTTGAATTTGTTCAAGTATTCCATCGGCATTGCTTTCAATATCTTCATTTGCTTTGTTGCCAAGTTCAAGCATTCTTTTTAATGTAGCTACTCGAACCCGGAAAAACTCGTCCATATTATTTGAAAAAATTCCAAGAAATCGTACCCGTTCACGCAGCGGTACCGTTGGGTCTGCTGCTTCTTGTAAGACACGTTCATTAAACGAAAGCCATGATATATCTCTCGGGTTAATTTTCTTTTTTTCGGGATTCATAAAAGCGCTGCTTGTTGGTTTAGGGATAAAGATAAAAAAGAGAGGGAATGCGTGGTATTAATTTTTAAAACTTATTTTTTTTTCACTGATGAAATGATGGAACTGGTAGAAAATCCTTCCAGAATAGGATTGATAACAACTCGTCCGCCATTTGCAATTACTTCATTTCCGCCTGCAATATCCGCTGCTTTATAATCGCCGCCTTTTACCAATACATCGGGTAGAATTGATTTAATCAATTCAAGTGGAGTGTCTTCCGGAAAAATGATTACTGCATCTACCATTATCAGGGATGCTAAAATTAATGCACGGCTTTGTTCATTATTTACAGGTCGGGTTTCGCCTTTCAATTTTTTTACAGATGCATCGGAATTTACACCTACAATTAAATAATCTGCTTCTTTGGCAGCCTGGCTTAATGAATAAATATGACCCTGATGCAAAATATCAAAACACCCATTCGTAAATGCAATCGTTTTTTTAAAAAATTTCCATTCCCGGGTCTTGCATATTAAATCATGTAACAAAAAAATTTTAGTATGGATTATATCAGGTTGTTTCAAGTAGTTCTCGTTTTTTATTGTACCGTGAAATTAAAGCAAAACAAATAAGTCCGCCAACAAGAATGATAAAAGTTTGTGCACTCCAGAGCAACCAGCCAGAAGCTGTGCCTGTTGTTTTTTCATCTAGTCCGTAGAGTGCCATCAAACCAGCTATTAATAATTGATAGGCGCCGATTCCGTTTGGAGTAATAATCATGCCTACACTGCCAACTGCAAGTACTGTTATAGCTCCTGAAATTCCAAGATGCTCTGTTTCGGTTAAAGCAAAAAGTCCGGCATAAGTAGAAAAAAGATAAAGCGACCACATCAGTATTGTATGAAAAAGAAATATTTTCTTTTTTTTCAAATGCTGGACACTTGTAAGACCATGCAATATATTTTTAATTACAACTTTAATTTTTGAAACAATGTCAATATGGCCAAATCGCTTGATGATTACATAAAAAGCGAGTAAAAGAAAGATAAATATACCAGCGGCAATAATCAGTTTTGAATAGGAAAGACTGCCAGTTTTATCATGAAAAAATTCTTTCAGTTTATCCATCATAAACTGTCCAAAAATATCTCCTTGTAAAAAGATAGCAAGTAAAAAAATGAACAGGAGGCAGATTACATCGATTGCACGTTCTACTAAAATTGTTCCAATCAATTTGTCAAATTTTAGTTTTTCATATTTTGCCAGTAAGGTACATTTGAAAACTTCACCCAACCTTGGTACGCCCATATTTACTAAATACCCAATCATAACTGCTGCAAACGAATTAAAGTTGGAGGGTTTATAACCCATAGGTTCCATTAGTAATTTCCAGCGTATTGCTCTTACATAATGAGCAAGCAGCAACATTAAGATTACAGGAATGAAAATCCACTTTCTTCCGTGTGCAATTGCATATTTTATGTCTTCCCAGTTTTTTTTATTAATATCTTTTACCGAAAGCCAAACAAAAAAAGCTCCAAGTGCAAAAAAGAAAATATAAGTGAATATAGTTTTGAAATTAATTTTCATAAATCAGGAATAAAATCTCTTTTTTTTCTGCAATCTATTGAACTTTACCCATTAAAAATTTAGTTTAAGATTAAATTATCAATCAGTCTTACTTCATTTAAAAACGCAGCTATAAGCACAACGGGTTTTTTTTTGCCATTCCAGATTTTTATTTCTTCGAGTGATGAAGCATCTGCTATTTCAACATAATCCACAGTAAATCCACTTTCTTTAAGCTTCAAAATTGCATTTTGCTTTAATACTTCAATATTCCCAGCTTCGAAATTTGTATGAATAAAAGATAAGGCTTTGAAAATTGAATCTGCTTTTTTTCTTTCTTCATGCGTTAATCTCAAATTTCTACTACTCATAGCAAGTCCATCTTTTTCCCGAAGTGTTGGACAGATACTTGTTTTGATTCTATTATCCAATCCGATCAGTTGTATTAATTTTTTTATTACCATACATTGCTGATAATCCTTTTGGCCAAGGTATAAATTTTGTGGCAATACAATTTTAAGCAGTCTTTCCATTATCATGCAAACTCCCTGATAATGACCGGGTCTGAATTTCCCTTCTAATACGGTTTCTATAAATCCAAGTTCATAGTTTTTAAGATGTGCAAATCCGTCAGGATATATTTCCTTTACAGTCGGAATAAAAAGTATATCGCAGGCAGCGAGTTCCAGCATTTCGATATCTCGTTCTATTGTATGAGGATACTTTTCAAAATCCTGCGCATCATTGAATTGAGCGGGGTTTACAAAAATGCTTGAAACAGTTAAGTCATTCGATTTTTTGGAAGATTCAATTAAAGAAATATGTCCTGCATGTAAAGCACCCATTGTAGGACAAAAGCCAAGGGCCCTTCCATTTTTTCTCTGAGCATCAAGATATTCGGAAAGTTCAGATGCTTTTTTAAATAAAATCATTTTTTGTTTTGCTTTATGTTAGTATTCAATTTGATAAATGTAATTCACTTTAAAAAGATTACCTTTGCCACCTTTGTAAAAAACGCCTCTGATTAAATATTGAGTAACATGTCAGCAAAGAAAAGAATTTTATTTATTGCAAACGAAATGTCACCCTATCTGGAGCTGACAGATTTTTCTGAGATTGTAAACAAACTGGCTATAAAATCGAACGATAGTGGTTTTGAAGTACGGTGCATTATGCCCCGTTTCGGAACGATTAATGAACGACGTCATCGTTTACATGAAGTAGTAAGGCTTTCAGGCATCAATGTTTCTGTAGATAATGATGATATGCCACTTCAGATAAAAGTAGCATCCTTACCCAATGCAAGGCTACAGGTTTATTTTTTAGATAATGAAGAGCTGTTTAAACGGAAATTTGTTTTCAACGATGAAGAAGAGAAATGGTATGATGATAATGGACTACGAACCGTATTTTTTTGCAAAGGAGCCCTTGAAACGGTAAAAAAATTCGGATGGCCTCCCGATATTATTCACTGCAGCGGATGGATGACCGGATTAATTCCTGCTTATCTCAAAACAGTTTATAAAAAAGAACCCGTATTTGGTCAAAGCAAAATACTGTTTACGATTGGTCAAAATACGTTCAAAGAAAAACTGGGTAGTGATTTTATGAAGAAGGCAATGATACATCCTTCCATAAAAGATACCGATCTGCAGGTTTTTAAAGAAGCCAATAATACAGCCATGTTTCGTGGTGGTGCCTCCTATGCAGATGCAATTCATTTCGGT
>JANPEU010000075.1:0-3235 GCA_031423175.1 Bacteroidota bacterium | reverse complement strand
ATCTCGTGACCTATAACAACGGCTAATGCAGCTTCGTTTTTTGTAATGGGCAATAAACCTGTATAGACTACTACTTTTCCTCCGGGCATACACCATGCATTTACTTCTTTATTTTCTACAAGGTTAAACTCCCACTGATATCCATCCAGCACAGAGGGCATTCCTTTACCATCATAATATGTTTTAATAGCGGCAGCAATCCGTGAACCCACACGTCGTACCATTTCAGCATCCCGGTTGGTATTTGCACTTACAACATTATTTGCACTCAAAAAGGATTGATATTCCTTCTTTGCCATAGATTGTAATTCCGTCTCGGATACCAGGCTTAATTGTTTGCGTCCTGTTACAAGATTTTCTGAACAACTGACAAAAAAAACAGGAATTAAAAGAATTGAAAATATTTTTTTCATTTTTATAATTTTACGGATAAGAAATAGGTTTAATTACTACGGCCTATTAAGAAGAAATGTTTCTAACCTATTTGTTACGAACAACAAAGGTGAAGTTCAACAGGCAAATGGGTGTTATACAATTTTATCAGACTCTTGCATCTTTCACAGATTTTATAGTGATAAAAAATAAGCAACAACTTCAATGTGTGAATAATGTAACTTAAATAAGGAATAAAGCAATATGAAACAATTTTAATCACCCATCTTTATTAAACATAGATTAATGGGTTTTATATAACTGATAAATTCAGCAACAGTTAAATTGAAATCATAGTTAAAAAATAATAAAAGAAAAATTTGCAAAATTTATTCACAATCATTATCGAACTTGTCATACAGGCAGTCACATACAACAGTCAGGGAATATCTCACATCACAGAATTCTAAATACAAGCCTCATTCTTCATAACCTGTAACTAATGCCTTTATGATGCCATACAAACAACCATATATTCTTACGTTTGCCTCTATTTTAATTTCAGTCGTTTTATTAGTACTTGTACTGTATTATTTTGAAGTTGTAATAGTGCCTCTTTTATTCTCAATCATATTTGCTGTTATGATTTTTCCATTTTGCTCCTGGCTTGAAAGATGGAATTTCTCCAAAGGAATGGCAGCGTTTACAATCATTTTTATTGCCACGATTCTTTTATGCTTCCTTGGCTACATATTATTTACACAGGTTAGTATTTTCACAGAAAGCATACCACAGATTACAAAAAAAATTAACCTGCTGATTAACGATCTAAGAGATTTTGCTGCACACAAATTGTCAATCAAAAAATCAGTAGTGGCAGAAAAAATACAGGAGCAAATTGCTCAATTGCAAAACAGTTCAGGTTATATGGCTACCAGTATGCTTACCGTAATTCCAACTTTACTAATTAATATTTTCCTTATTCCCTTATACACTTTTTTTCTAATCTATTACCGGCACTTTTTTATTGAATTTTTTTACAAAGTTTTACAGCGTTCAGATAAAGAACAGATAGATGTTGTTATTCAAAAAATGGAGTTGGTGATAAAGGGTTATCTTTTTGGTCAGTTTTTAGATATTCTGATTATAGGTGCTGCTAATGCAATTGCACTGTATTTTATTGGAGTTGGATATCCTATTATATTAGGGTTTCTAATTGCCACTTTTTGTATCATTCCATACCTTGGTATGATTGCCGGATCCCTGGTTGCATTATTAGTTGCCTTTGTTACTACCGACACAAACTGGCAACCACTTACTGCTCTTACCGTATTATGGATCATTCATATCATTGATTCCAATTTTGTTGCACCGATGATCATTGGTCACAAAGTCAGTATCAATCCCCTGGTCGCAATTTTTGTTTTATTTCTCTTTGGAGAGCTTTGGGGGCTGCCTGGCTTATTTCTTGCCATTCCGCTTACAGCAATTTTAAAAGTAATATTTGATGCAATACCCGGTCTTCACCCGTACGGTTTTTTATTAGGCGAACCGGAAAAATATCATCTGAAAAAACATTCATTTCATTATTTAAAAATATTGCAAAATAAAAAAGAAATGGAAAATCAAAAACCAATAAGTGAATCAGTGCCGGATATGAATGATACACCTCCTCCGAAGGATTTGATATAAACAATGTCACACTTCAAGTATGTAAATTATGTAACTCTTTTTCACAATCGTGTAAGACCTCAATACAGAAAGCAACCCATCTTTATAAAATAAATAACAAAGTATTTTGAAAAAATACAATAACATCAAAATTTTCGCCAATCAAACTAAAATTTAAAAAATGAGTACTAGAAAAATTTTCCGCATGGCATCCTTTGCGCTGCTTCTGGCAATTGCATTGCCGGCAAGTTCAGCTGTTATATCATCTGATCCTTTTAAAACCACAGGCACCGAAAAAACTGAAAATGCAAGGGCACAGGTATTAATGCAGCGATTAGAAGAAATTAAAGCAATGGACAAGTCTGAACTTACAAGGCTTGAGAAAAAAGCACTGCGCAACGAAGTAAGAGATATTAAGAAAGAAGCTAAAGAAATCAAAGGTGGCGTTTACCTGTCAGTGGGTGCTATCATTATTGTTATTTTATTGCTCATCCTGCTTTTATAAAATTGTCATCTATCAGAAGTTCCTGACTATAGTATTTACAACCTGCCTGCAAGGCAGGCAGGTTGTCAGGAACCTTAAACATATTTACCCTGTGATTGTTTAAAAGTCACACCCCATTAATACATTTATCCTACCCTTTTCCAATAAGCCACCGTGCAGCGGGTGGCTTTTTTATGCCATATATTTTAAAGTTGTTGCTTGCCCTCATTAATTTACAGATGTGTGAATCATATAACTTAATAAGCTTTTTGTATAACAGTTAAAAGCCGGGAGCAACTCACCTTTACAACTCATCCTTTAAAACTCATACTTATGCCTGTACTAACTATTTTAATTGTCCTGGTCGTTGTTGGTGTTATTCTATGGCTTGTAAACACCTATATCCCCATGGACCGAAAAATTAAAAACATTCTCAATATTGTTGTAGTGATTATTGTTGTTATTTGGCTACTCCAGGCATTTGGTGTAATGGATTCTTTAAAATCATTGAAAGTTTAAACGGTAATTCAACTTTATAAATTTTTGACACAACATCTGATTTAGCGACATAAAATATTTACAATTAAAAAATAAAATCATGAGACGGCATTTGACCAGCACCCGGTTTTCAACAGCACTGATTTTAGCAACTGTATTACTTATTGCAGTGGCTATTCTTCATTTCAGTAATCCTGCAGGCTGATTAAA
>JANPEU010000074.1:0-8820 GCA_031423175.1 Bacteroidota bacterium | reverse complement strand
CCGTCATATTCTCTTGACAGGTCTTCAATAACCGGTCCTATTGCACGGCAGGGGCCGCACCATTCTGCCCAAAAGTCAACTACGCTTAACTTATCTGAACTGATTACTTCGTCTTTAAAATTGCCATCTGTAAATTCTTTTGCCATTGTCTTTATTTTTTTTTGATTTGTATTAGGGATTGCAAATTTAAGTCCTGCGGGTTAAACATGTTGTACTGACATTGCAATGTGCAAAAGTTGTCACGTTTAACTGTCTGATGGATGACAAATCTGCTAAAAAGTCCTTTTTAGGGTTAAAGAAGTAAATCAATTTTATCGGGATCCTGTCGTGTATCAAAAATGCTGATTATCTCAACTTTATCTGGTAATTCACGATAAAGAATAATATTATGTTTAGTTAGTACTGTCTTACGTAGTTTTAATTTGTTGTTTATAATTGGGTATCGTTCGGGATGTTCTGCAATAACTGCAATCTTCGCTTCGTATAAAGCAAGAAAATTTTCTAAGACTTTTAAACCAAAACTGGTTATTAAGTATAATGAAACATTCTCCAAATCTACACGGGCAATAGGAGTGATTGAAACCGGCTTACTCATTTAAACCATATTTTTTCCTTATGTATAACACAGCATCTTCATGTAAAATAAGATTGCCTGCATCCGCTTGTAACAGACTTTCCACAATTCTTTTTTTCCAACTCTCCGGTATCTGATTCCATTCAGTCTCATCTGCATTACTGTGTTTGTAATTTTCAATTATTCCAAGAACTGATTCTAAATCTGAATCTGACAAAGTTTCAATCTCCATTAAAATTTTTTGTTGTATTGGCCTTTGTGCTTGCATACTTAAAGTTATAAAAATTTATTTAAAAAATTTAGGTAGTTACTACCTGTACATCCAGTTCAGGGCTATTTTGTAAAAAATCCACCATTTCATCATTCATTTCAAAACCATTTTCCATCGTCATCAGGCTTATTTTAATATTGTTCTTGGGTTCGGTTAAATTAAATTTTAATATTGTTTTGCCTGGAAATTTTTTAATATTTTTTTCAGCAAACTGAATCAACTCATTTGATACGGCTGCAGCATGCACATCAATGCTTAGTTGTTTTGTAAGATTTCGTTTAATCGTTTCAACAAGAGAAACAGCTGTTAATTTAAATTCAAACTCGTCACTATTATAACGTTTATTGTAGTGTCCGGTAAGAAATAGTGTTTGACCCTGTTGAAGAAAAGGTTTAAAACGCATATACGATTCAGTAAAGAGCATGAATGAAGTTTTGCCCGAATAGTCTTCTACAACAAAAGAACCATAACTGTTTCCGTTTTTTGCAATTTTATGTTGTGCATCTGCCACTAAACCAATCAAACGAAAACTTCTGTTTGGGTTTGGATGTAATGTAATGGCTTCTTTAAATTCATTGAAGTCGGCAATATTGCTTACACCATAATGTTTCATTTCAAAACGATAATGATCCAATGGATGACCACTTAAAAACATCCCGGTAACTTCTTTCTCCCGGTCTAATTGGGTTATCAGCGGCCAGACTTCACATGCAGGAATTTTTGGTGGTTGTAAATCATACGCAATGGGTAAATCGCCAAACAAAGTATTAGCACCGCTTGATTTTTGTGTTTGATAAATTTGCCCGAAGCGGATTATTCTTTCTAATCCGGTTGCAGGGTCCTCCGGCGATGAATGAAAATACTGTGCACGATGATATTCTTTAAAACAATCAAAGGCTCCTGCATAGGCAAGGCTTTCAAATGTTTTTTTATTTACCACACGTTGACTTATTCTTTTTACCAAATCCCACACGGTTGTAAAATGACCATTTTTTTCCCGTTCAATAATTATATTTTCAAGGGCAGCATCACCCACACCTTTCAATCCCCCTAAGCCAAAACGAATTTCACCAGCTTTGTTAACTGCAAAACCTTTTAAAGATTCATTAATATCGGGCCCCAATACTTTTAATCCCATTCGTTTACATTCTTCCATAAAAAATGTAATTTTTTCAATACTACCTGCGTGATTTAAAACCGCAGACATATACTCTGCCGGATAATGCGATTTTAAATAAGCAGTTTGATATGCTACATATGCATAACAAGTGGAGTGTGATTTATTAAATGCGTATTGTGCAAATGCTTCCCAGTCGGTCCAGATTTTTTCTAATCGTTCCCGTGGGTACAATTTTTCTGTAGCACCCTGTATAAACTGTGCTTTCATTTTATCCAATACGGATTTTTGTTTTTTACCCATTGCTTTTCGCAAAACATCTGCATCGCCTTTGCTGAAGCCGCCCAATTTTTGCGCAAGCAACATTACCTGCTCCTGGTAAACAGTAATACCATATGTTTCTTTCAGGTATTCTTCCATCTCCGGTAAATCATACGTGATGGCTTCTCGACCATGTTTGCGATCAATAAAGTTGGGGATATATGCAAGTGGGCCGGGGCGATACAATGCGTTCATTGCAATGAGATCGTCAAACTTATCAGCTTTTAATTCACGTAAATATTTCTGCATGCCTGCACTTTCAAATTGAAAGGTGCCGATGGTGGAAGCATGTTGATACAATTCAAATGTTTTTTTATCATCAAGCGGAATGGTGTCAATGTCAATTTCAATCCCATGATTTTGTTTAATTAATACCAGGGCATTTTTAATAATCGTCAGTGTTTTTAAACCCAGAAAGTCCATTTTAATAACACCAGCTTCTTCAATTAAGTTTCCTTCTATTTGTGTAACCCAGAGATCAGAATCTTTTGCTGTAGCTACGGGTATCAGTTCCGTTAAATCTTGCGGAGCAATGATAATACCTGCTGCATGAATACCGGTACTTCGAACTGAACCTTCCAATCTTTCTGCTTCATGCAATATTTTACTTTCTATTGAATCTGTTTTTTTATAAATATCACGCAGCTTTTTTACGCTTTCAAAATCTTCATTGCTTAAACCATCTTTTTCTTCCAATGATTTTTCACCGTCTTTTATTTTTAACGGAGCATGTAACATTCTTCTTAATTCTATACCTGCACGTTCAGGAATTAATTTTGCCAATGCATTTGCTTCGGGCAATGGTAAGTCCATTACCCTCGAAACATCTTTAATACTCATTTTGGCAGCCATCGTACCATAGGTAATAATTTGCGCTACCTGATTTTTTCCATATTTATTAATTACATAGTCAATAACTTTTTGCCTGCCTTCATCATCAAAGTCAGTATCTATATCCGGTAACGATTTACGATCGGGATTCAGAAAACGTTCAAACAGTAAATTATATTTCAGCGGATCTATATTCGTAATTCCCGTTGCGTATGCAACAACAGAACCAGCTGCAGATCCCCGCCCGGGTCCTACATACACACCTATATCACGACCCGCCCGGATGAAGTCCGCTACAATTAAAAAGTATCCGGCAAAACCCATTGTTTTAATAGTGAATAATTCAAAGTCGAGGCGATCTTTTATTTCATCTGATATTTCACTATACCGGGTTTTTGCGCCTTCATAAGCAAGGTGTTTCAAATATTCCCATTGATTAAGCGAATCAATACTTACAACACCCTGAGCAGTTTGCTCATCTTTTTTATGTGTTTTAAATTTATCGGGAATCGGGAAATTAGGTAATAGAATATTTCTTTTGAGATCAAGTACCTCAATTTTAGAAACAATTTCATTGGTGTTATCAATAGCTTCGGGCAAATCCTGAAACACGTTAGTCATTTCCTTTGTTGTTTTGAAATAAAACTGATCGTTAGGAAATGCGAAGCGTTTATTTTTCTGATGTGCTTCATCATCGGAGAATTCACTCATTTTTTCGGTAGCCCATTTTTCACCGGTATTGATACAAAGTAAAATATCATGTGCATTGTAATCGCTTTGATCTACATAATGCGAATCATTACTTGCAATAATTTTTACATTGTATTTTAAAGCAAATTTCAACAGCACTTCATTTACGGTGTTCTGCTCTTTCATTCCATGCCGTTGCAGCTCTACATAATAATCTTCACCAAATAAATCAAGCCACCATTGAAATTCTTTTTCTGCTTCGTCTTCCGACTTTTTTAAAATCGCCTGTGGCACCCTTGCACCCAAACAACAAGTAGTGGCAATTAATCCTTCATGGTACTGTAAAACCAATTCTTTATCAATTCGTGGATATTTGCTGTACATCCCTTCAATAAAACCCAGTGAAGTAAGTTTGATTAAATTTTTATAGCCCTGTTCATTTTTTGCAAGGAGAATTTGATGACAACGAGGATCTCTTTGCTCCTTGGTAAATGTTTTTTGATGACGGTTTTCGGTAATATAAAATTCGCAACCTACAACGGGTTTTATTTTTAAAGATCCGTCTGCATTTTTGTGTTTATGTGCCTCGGCTACAAATTCAAATACACCAAACATATTTCCATGATCACTGATGGCAAGAGCAGGCATACCATCATCGATAGCTTTTTTATAAAGGTTTTGAATAGAAGCAGCACCATCAAGCAATGAAAATTGTGTATGAACGTGGAGATGCGAGAATTTCATATTTTATTTAAAATTGAATATTTTAGATTGTATATTAACTAAATAATTTATCAGGTTAAAATTATTTTTTGATGTGATATATAATTCTATACATTTCGTTTTCAACACATCAAGTGCAAGTAAAGCAGAAAGGCAATTTAATCAAGCAAAAATCGTTTAAATAAATATCCACAATTTAGCAAATGGACAGTACTTTTGCACCCTGCTGAATTTGGGGCAGGATTTTTGACTTACCCGGTGAAATCATTCTGAAAAAGACCAGATGATAAAGAAAATAACTTTTTACATATCTACTCTTTTTATTCTTGCAAGTTGTAGCAGCTTGAAGCCGCTTTCGTTTACGGCAAATCGTCAGGTTACATCGCCTTCATCCAATCCAGATTTAGTAAAAACAAACGGGGCTGAAAAAAAGGAAATAAAATTTATTGAAAACATTTCCGTAAGTTCTAACAAACAATTATCACAAACGGGTCCATCACAAAGTGAAGAGCCGGTTGTATTAAAATCTTCACAGAAAGAAGCTCCAGTTGAGATTAAGATAGTACCCCTTGATATTTCTACTAATGCGGTTGAAGCTGCCAGCTCACTTCAATTGAAATATTCACTTCTTTTAAATACGGAAGTTGAAAACGTAAAAAGTTTTGAATTATATAAAAAGATTGACGAATGGTATGGCACCCGTTATTGTATGGGTGGCACAACGAACAGATGTATTGACTGTTCTGCTTTTATGCAGGTGCTTTTTGCATCGGTATATAAATTTAGTTTACCACGTACAGCAAAAGAACAATATAAATTGAGCACTAAAATTTCAAGAACAGAAATGAAAGAAGGTGATTTGCTTTTTTTTAATACACGGGGCGGTGTAAGTCATGTGGGTTTTTATCTTCAGAATAATAAATTTGTTCACGCATCTACCAATGGCGTTATGATTAGTGATATTTATGATTCGTACTATCTCCGCCGTTTTATTGGAGTAGGAAGGGTACTATTATAATCAGGGAGTTTGTATAACTCCAATTAGCCTGATAAGTTTTTAAACTCTCCCGTTCACTCTTCTGCTTAACTATTATTACAAATGAATTGCTTCACCATATGCTACTTCAATTGCATCCTTAATGCTTTCACTGATCGTAGGGTGAGGGTGAATGCTATTTAGCACTTCGTGATAAGTAGTTTCTAATTTTCTGGCAGTAACAGTTTGAGCAATTATTTCTGTTACATTATAACCAATCATGTGTGTACCGAGCCATTCGCCATATTTTGCATCGAAGATTACTTTTACAAAACCTTCTGTATGCCCGGCAGCCGATGCTTTACCACTTGCACTCAACGGAAATTTTCCAACTTTAATTTCATAGCCTGCATCCTTTGCTTGTTTTTCTGTAAAACCAACCGAAGCAATTTCCGGATAACAATAGGTACATCCAGGAACATTTCCGTAATCAAGTGGTTCGGGTTGATGGTTATATTTTTTTTCATTATAACCGATATTTTCTATACAAATAATTGCTTCTTTACTTGCAACGTGAGCCAAAGCCTGACCTGGGGAACAATCACCAATTGAATAAATGCCAGGAATATTTGTTTGACCGAATTTATCAACCATCAATCTTCCTTTATCTGTTTTTATTCCCAGTTCTTCCAAACCAATACCTTCAATATTTGCTGTAACACCCACAGCACTTAATAATATATCTGCCTCAAGTTTGACTTCTCCAGTAGCGGTTTTTACTTTTGCTACAACACCTTTACCTGAAGTATCAACGGCTGTAACTTCAGCACTCGTCATTATGGTAATGCCACTCTTTTTAAAACTTTTTTCAAGTTCTTTAGAAATTTCTTCATCTTCTACCGGAACAATGCGAGGCATAAATTCAACTATGGTAACTTTTGATCCCATGCTGTTATAAAAATATCCAAACTCAACACCGATTGCTCCGCTGCCAACCACGATAATTGATTTTGGCATTTGAGGTAAACTCATCGCTTCCCGATAGCCAATTATTTTTTTGCCATCTATTTTCATAGTAGGTAACTCACGGCTTCTACCACCTGTTGCAATGATGATATGTTTTCCTTCAACAATTTTTTTAGACCCGTCTGCAGCTGTTACTTCTACTTGCCCTTTTGCTTTAATTTTACCAAAGCCCATCACTACGTCAATCTTATTTTTCTTCATAAGAAACTGTACACCTTTACTCATTTTATCAGCTACGCCACGGCTTCTTTTTATTACTGCTTCAAAATTAGCAGTGCCACTTGCATCAATACCATAATCTTTCGAATGTTTAATATCCTCCATTATCTGAGCACTTTTTAAAAGTGCTTTGGTAGGGATACAACCCCAGTTCAGACATACACCACCAAGACTTTCTTTTTCTATTACTGCGGTTTTAAAACCTAATTGAGATGCACGGATTGCTGCTACATACCCGCCTGGGCCTGTTCCGATAACAACTACATCGTATGCCATAGTTAATTTTTGAATTTTATTTTGAATAGTTCAGATTGGAGCAGCGAAGCTACTGGAAAACAGGGATTCAGCAAAAGTGAAATGAATAGAAGGGTTGTTCTACATTGGAGATTGAGACATCTTTATTTATTGTTTTTTTTAAGAATAGTGAACCCAAAGTCAATGCAGCAGCGAATATCAGGAACTTATTAACGTAGTTGAAAAAAAACTAAAATCTGCATTCAAATTATAAACTGTATCCCTTACCTTTGCCGTCCTTAAAAAAATGAATTCATGGCAAGAGTATGTCAGGTTACAGGTAAAAAACCAATGGGTGGAAACAAGGTTTCTCACTCTAATATCAAAACAAAACGTCGTTTTCTGCCAAATCTGCAGACAAAACGGTATTATCTGGTAGAGGAAGATAAATGGATTACTCTGAAGGTTTCTTCGGAGGCTATCCGCACTATCAATAAAAATGGACTTTATACCATCGTAAAAGAATTGAGAGCTAACGGTCAACACATTTAATTATAAACTGAACAGACAATGGCAAAGAAAGGAAACCGAGTACAAGTAATATTGGAATGCACTGAGCACAAAAACAGTGGCAAGCCCGGCACCAGCCGTTATATTACCATCAAAAACAAAAAGAACAATCCAGAAAGATTGGAGTTTAAAAAATTCAATCCAATTTTAAAAAAGGTAACTGTTCATAAAGAAATTAAGTAAATATGCAAATGTGCCAATTTGCAAATATGCAAATCAGCTGGCACATTGGCAAATCAGCACATTAGCAAATTAATACATCATGGCAAAAGCAGCTAAATCCGCGATTAAAACAAAGGATCAGAAAGCAGCATCAGACGCAAAAAACTGGACAAAAGTTATTAAATCTGTTCGCAGCCCTAAAACGGGTGCTTATACTTTTAAAGAAGCAATCATACATAAAGATAAAATCAAAGATTTCCTGGCACAGAAATAATTATATGGCTTAGTAATTTAAATAAAGCTGTCCGCCAATTGGCGGATAGCTTTAATTTTTTGCCCCCATCCCCTAAAGGGGTGCATCAAATGTTCTTCAATTAAATGGAAATTTCTTTTGGGGGAAGAAATTTCTTAATCCCCTTTAGGGGATGGGGCATGGGATTCTTCAATAAAATATTCGGGAAAAAAGAAAAAGAAAATCTGGATCAGGGTTTGCAAAAAACCAAGCAAAGTTTCTTTTCTAAAATCTCAAGATCTCTTGCAGGAAAAAGTACAGTTGATGAGGAGGTGTTAGACAATCTTGAAGAAGCATTGGTTGGAGCAGATGTGGGCATAGAAACCACATTAAAAATTATTGAACGAATAGAAAAGCGTGTAGCTAAAGACAAATATTTTGGTACTTCAGAATTGAATAAAGTATTACAGGAGGAAATAGAGGCATTGCTTGTAGATGCTCCCTCATCAAATAGTTATGCCTTTGATTCAGATATTCCTTTTAAGCCCTATATCATCCTGGTAGTAGGTGTAAATGGTGTGGGCAAAACAACAACGATTGGAAAACTTGCCTACAATTTTAAATCAGCTGGAAAAAATGTTTTACTCGGTGCCGCAGATACTTTTCGTGCAGCCGCAGTTGACCAATTAACAATATGGAGTGAACGTGCTGGTGTGCCAATTGTAAAACAAGATATGGGTAGCGACCCCGCAGCCGTTGCTTTTGATACCGTTCAAAGTGCTATAGCAAAAGGAAGCGATGTAGTATTAATCGATACAGCAGGAAGACTGCATAACAAAGCTCATTTAATGGAAGAACTTGGTAAAATAAAAAG
>JANPEU010000073.1:0-4445 GCA_031423175.1 Bacteroidota bacterium | reverse complement strand
AATTTCAGCAGCCCTGTCTAATGCGTCCATATATCTGCATTTACTTTCAACAAATACACGTACCTCACCACTGGTCATGCGTTCTGCTTGCCGAATAGCATTTGCAATACGATCCTTTTCTTCTTTACTGAAGAATTCTTTATTTTTTTGCCAGGGAAAAAGCTTCATTATTTTTTCTCCATAATATTTTCAGGAATGGCAGGTGCCTTTTGTGAGCCTTCATCTGCTTTGAATCCTTCCTTTACTTTAAACCCAAACATACCGGCAAAGATGTTCATCGGGAATGAACGAACTTTAGTATTATAAGAATTTATTACCCCATTAAAATCATTTCGGGCAGCATTAATCCTGTTCTCCGTTCCTTCTAATTGAGTCTGCAGATTTCGGAAGCCTTCGTTCGATTTAAGGTTGGGATAATTTTCTACCACAACCATTAAACGTTGCAAAGCACCGCTTAATTCGCCCTGTGCAGATTGAAATTTTTGGATGTTATCCGTTGTAAGATTTGCAGGATCTACTTTTACTGTACTTAAGTTTTTGTATCGGGCTTCTATTGTCTGAATAAGCGTTTGTTGTTCGAAAGTTGCTTCACTTCTTACCGCATTCACCAGATTAGGTATAAGATCTGCACGACGCTGATAAGCACTTTGCACATTACTCCACATGTTTTTTACTTTTTCGTCCTGTTTTACCAATCCATTATATCCACCGCAACTCCATGCGCCTAAAATAAGTACAAGTCCGAGAATAATAAGTAAACTTAGATTACGTGTCCCTTTCATTTTTTTAAGTTTTAATGAATGATAAAATTACATGTTTTAGCAGTTCTTCAGAATAATTTTCGGTGAATATCTTTTAATCATCCGTTAACAGCGGTAGGAATCGGTAAAAAATGACCGAACTTAGTAAAGTTGTATACTTAGAATGACATGGCTTTAGTATAAAACATAAAAATCAATTAACATGCTGCTACGTCTGTCCAGATTTTTTTTAAAAGTACTTGTGTTCTCAGTTTTACTACTGGTTAATTGCAAAAAGAATAACAATAGCCCAGGGCCAACAATTCCACCATCCACTGTTGAAATTAAAGACAGTATTTTAGTAAATGGATTGCAATATCCCTGGGAAATTTTATGGGGACCTGATAATTTTATCTGGATGACAGAACGAGGTGGAAAGATAAGCAGGGTAAATCCTACTACCGGTGCAGTTATTCCAGTTATAACTATTGCAGATGTAGTTGCAAGTGGCGAAGGTGGTTTGGTTGGGATGGCACTTCATCCAAATTTTCCTGCTACTCCTTATGTATATGTCGGATATAATTATAATAACGGTAGTGGCTACAAAGAAAAAATAGTTCGGTACAATTATACAGGCACCACTTTAAATTCTCCAACAATTATTCTTGATAACATTTCTGCATCAAATATTCATAATGGCTGCAGACTTATAATCAGCCCTGATTTGAAATTATATATAACTACCGGTGATGCATCTGATCAATTGCTGCCGCAAAATATTTCTTCTGTCAATGGAAAAATTTTAAGAATTAATCTTGATGGAAGTATTCCATCTGATAACCCTGTTGCGGGAAATCCGTACTGGAGTTTTGGTCATCGCAATCCACAAGGATTGGTTTTTGCAAACAATATTTTATATAGTAGCGAACATGGGCCCAACAGTGATGATGAAATAAACTTAATTGAGAAAGGAAGAAATTATGGATGGCCAAATGTATGGGGCTATTGTGATCTGGCGGCTGAACAAAATTTTTGTACAACAAATAATGTAAAAGAACCCATAAAAGCCTGGACACCCACCGCTGCTGTTTGCGGATTGGATTATTATAACAGCAATCTTATTCCCCAATGGAAAAATTCATTAATCCTTGTTTCATTAAAGGATGCAAGGTTTTATCAACTGAAATTAAATTCTTCCTTTAATAGTATTACAGAAACCAAAGAATTTTTTAATAATAAATATGGAAGAATGAGAGATGTTTGTGTGGCCAATGATGGAAAAATATATATTGCTACCAGCAATGGAAATAATAATGACAGGTTGATTGTAATTGATAAAAAATAACTGCAGCAACGAAAACCTCAGTCTGCTTTTCTCATACAAACAAAATTGTGCTCTTCCACTTTTTGATTATTGTAAAAAACACCATTGTACCAATATATAGTTACTCCCTGGGTACCGTTTGCTTCCGTTGATGACCAGATAGTACCTTTTTCTTCTACATTAAACTTATCCTTAGACCCATAAATAATTTCAGTTTCATTTTTTGATGGCAGGTACCAGTCTTCCTTACCTCCATCTTTTGCATCGCTGCAAAGTTTGGCTGCGTAAGGTTTGCCTTCAAATCCACTGTTCTTTCCAACTGCAATAACAATTGCTTTTGTATTTGCTGCTCCATCTGTTTCGCTTTTAGCTGCTTCCAACGCAATTTCTTCATAACCACCCCACATTATTTTTCCTTTAGATGTCATATCCAGCACTTCATATTTTTTCCCATCATGTACAATGGGAATTATTTTTTGCGCATTAATAAATAGGGGTAAATAAAACACAACCGCTGTGATTAAAAATATTTTTTTCATACAACTTAATTTTTATTTTATGTAATAAAATGAAATATTTGAAAAATATTTCATTAGTAAGATTCATAAAAGGTATGATAAATTTACATTATTATTAAAAGAAAATTACTTCTTAACCATTTACTGCTGCAATACCCGGCAACACTTTTCCCTCGAAATATTCAAGCATAGCACCACCACCTGTGCTTACATAACTTACTTTATCCGTAAACCCGAATTGGTTTATAGCAGCAACTGAATCGCCACCGCCAACTAATGAGAATGCTCCTTTCTGTGTCGCATCGGCAATAGCTACAGCAATACATTTTGTGCCATGCTGAAAATTATGCATTTCAAAAACACCCATCGGGCCATTCCATAATATTGTTTTTGAGTGTTTGATTACATTACAAAATTGTTCACATGCATTAGGGCCAATGTCCAATCCCATCCATCCATCCGGAATCTGATTGCTTGGTGATGCAGATATTTTAGCATCGATAGCAAATTGATCTGCAATAATCGAATCGGCAGGCAAATGAATATTTACTCCTTTTTCTTCCGCTTTTTTTAAAATGTCAAGTGCAGTATCCATTCGTTCTTCTTCGCATAATGAATTTCCAATTTTTCCTCCACCGGCTTTCATAAAAGTATAAGCCATACCACCGCCAATTATAATGTCGGTTGCACGTTCCAATAAATTTTCGATAATAAGAATTTTATCAGAAACTTTTGCACCACCAATAATTGCGGTAAAAGGTTTTTCAGAATTATGCAAAACTTTTTCTGCTGCTTTTACTTCGCCTTCCATTACATATCCAAAAAAACGTTTATCGGCAGGAAAAAATTTTGCAATGACTGCTGTGGATGCATGAGCACGGTGTGCTGTACCAAATGCATCGTTTACCCAAACATCTCCCAACTTGCTTAATTTTTCTGCAAACGCTTCATCACCCTTCTCTTCTTCTTTATAAAAACGAAGATTTTCTAATAACAAAACCTCGCCGGTACGCATCATGGCCGACGTAAGATGCGCCTGTTCACCAATACAATCATCGGCAAAAAGAACAACCGCACCATCCAGCAATTTGCTCAGATGGTTTACAATATGCTTTAAAGAATATTTTTCTGTTGGCCCATCTTTTGGTCTTCCAAGATGGCTCATAAGAATAACCATACCTCCGTCCGATATAATTTTTTTAATCGTTGGAACAGCCGCAGTCATTCTTGTATCATCCGTGATTTCGTACTTATCGTTTAACGGAACATTAAAATCAACACGGATAAGCACTTTTTGATTTTTAAAATTGTAATTACTAAAATTTGTCATTTATTTAAATTGAAGTTGTTATCTCTACCAGATTATTTTCAGTTTCTAATTTCTGAACTGCTCGTTCAAAACAATTTAAAACGATTTTTTTAAGTTGTTCATTTGAAACATTTCCAACCGTAATCCAAATAACTTTTGGAGGGGCGCCATTTAATCTAAGCAATTCTGCAAAGTCTTCGTCCTTGGTAAGAATAATAATATTTTTCTTTGATGCAAGATTGTAAATTTCTTTATCGGCTGTTTTCAACATACCAAGCTCCTTTAATGAAAAAGCCTGTACTGAAAATTTTTCGTTCAGCCATTCTGCTAACTGAGGAGGTAAATTAGCATCTATCCAATATTCAAAATTATTTAGCGGCATGAATAACAGGATGACTCATTTTTAATGCAGCATATAAAAGACATGCTTTAATGTCATCTGCTTCAAGGTAATCAAAATCAGAAAGTATTTCTTCTTCTTTCATTCCGCCTGCCAGCATTTCCAAAACATCCTGTACACGGATCCTATATCCCCTGATAATTGGTTTACCACT
>JANPEU010000072.1:0-5834 GCA_031423175.1 Bacteroidota bacterium | reverse complement strand
AAACTGAAAATGTTTGTATATGATGCGGCTAATGGAATAAAATATATCAACAACCGTGAACTAGCGATGTTTGACCAGGTACAAGACATGAAATATATGTTAGATGCCAACACCCTTATATTAAGTGCAGTGAAAAGTGGGCAGACAGATATTTTTGTTTACAAACTCGATAAAGAATCCGTAGAACAAATAACAAATGATGTATATGATGATCTGGATGCTTCCTTTGTAGCTTTTCCCAATAAAACAGGTATTATTTTTTCGAGTAACCGTCCAAGTGCCATGGCAGTTTCCAGTGAAGATTCGCTGCCAACAGGCCGCTATAATATTTTTTTAGTTGACAACTGGAATAAATCGGATGCAAAACAAATTTCGCAGCTAAGTAAAATGAAATACGGTAATGCCCGTTATCCTTCACAATACAATACGTCGCATTTTACATTTGTAAGCAATGAAAATGGTGTGAGCAACCGCTATGCTGGTTTCTTTACAACAGAACGTGCCGGTCTGGATACGCTGGTATTTATTGGTGATGAAATGCTGCGCAACCCGCCCCGTGCCGAAGTGGATAGTACTTTAAAAGAATGGGGCAAAACAGATATTGATTCGGTTGGCTTTGTTTCCGTAACCAATGATTCTACATATGTATTTCCACTTACTAACTACCAAAGTAGTATGCTGGAAACAAGAAGTGCAGGTGATAACAGCCATGTAAGTGAAACTGTGAAGGTGGGTGATATGAAATTATTGTATCGCCTGCGGGTAGATGAAGCATTGCTGCGTCGCCGCAATGTAACTGCCAAGCCAACAGAGTACATGAAAAAAGTTTTGGAAGATGACCGGTTGAATGCAGGCAAACAAGAATTGGAAAACCCTGCACTAAAGGATGATAAAAAGAAAAAAGATGATTTTTTTCAAACAGAGTTTGAATCAAAAACAGATTCAACTAAACCTACAACTAAAAAAACAGATGTAGCAGTTGAAGATGAAAAAGAAAATGTTTTAAAGAAAGCAAAACTGTATGAATATCGTCCGCCAAAATATTTTACAGATTATGTAGTATCAGGTTTTAATAATACAGTGCTTACGGTAAATAAATTTCAACCGTATGGTGGTGGCGCCGGACCTATTTATTCTTCTAACGGAAATGATTTTAATGGTTTGATCAGAATGGGAACAAGTGATTTATTTGAAGACTATCGGTTTACCGGTGGTTTCAGAATTGCTGGTAACTTAAGCGATAATGATGTGGTGTTTGCATTTATGAATCAAAGAAAAAGATTGGATTGGGGTGCCACTGTTTATCGAAGTAGTTCAACTGTATTAGTTGGAACGAATATAGGAGATTTTGTTGCAAAACAAATTCAAACATATTATCTCGCCAATCTTAAATATGCCATTGATAAAGTAAGAAGTTTACGAGCTAGCATCGGACCCCGATTTGATAAACTTGCTTTTAAAGCTGTTGATCAGACAACATTAAAAGCTCCTGATTTTAAAAATACATATGGCCAGTTCAGCCTGGAATATGTGCATGATGATGCAATAAGCCCTGCCTTGAATATCTGGAAAGGATTACGCTATAAAATTTTTATGGATTGGTTTACACAATTGGATAAAGTAAAGTCAACCGATGGCCGTTTTATTTTTAATGCCGGATTTGATGCAAGACATTACCAACCTATCTATAGAAATATAATCTGGGCTATGCGGGCAGCAGGTGATTTTTCATGGGGTAGTCAAAAAGTGATTTATTATGTAGGTGGTGTTGATAATTGGTTTAAACCAAAATTTAATGACGCTAATAAGCCTGCCAGCGATATTGATTATACATATCAATCACTCGCTTTAAATCTTCGCGGATTTAAACAAAATGCTGCTAATGGCAATAACGCTGTAACGATTAATAGTGAAATAAGAGTACCGGTGTTTGCTACATTTTTAAACCGGCCTATTAATAATGCATTGATACGGAATTTTCAGATCACCCAATTCTTTGATCTGGGCACAGCCTGGAATGGTAGTTTTAATAAATTAGCGAGACCGAGCGTCACATACAGTGATCCAGCCAATCCATTTATTAATATAAAAATAAAGACCGGAGGTATTGGTCCCTTTGCTGGTGGTTATGGTTTTGGTGCAAGAAGCACCTTGCTTGGATATTTTTTGAGATTGGATGCTGCCTGGGAAATGAATGGATTTTTTAAAAATAAGCCCATGTGGTATTTTGCTATGGGTGTTGACTTTTAGTTCGGGTTAAATGATAAACTATTTTTTCAATAATAAAGCCGCCGCGTAGAAACGTGGCGGCTTTTGTTTTCATTCCGAATTTTATTCGGACAAAACCAACTGTAGAGAGCTATCGAATAACAGAATAACGTATAAGGTGTTTAGATGGTTGTCTCGTTTAAAAAAATTACCTGGTAATTTATCAATTGAAAGACTCTAATGGTCAATTAACAATTCAATTTTCAGTTCTTCGGGCTAAATTTGGTGATGATTCCGAAACCTTTATTCTTTATTATTATCCTTCAGCTTACAGGCATTTTTGCTTTTCAGCAAAAAGCTTTTGCGCAAAAAAAAATTATTGCCGGGATAATAAAAGATAACCATAGCGATGAGCCGGTTGCTTTTTCATCAGTTCAATTTAAAAATACAACAATCGGCAAACTTTCCGATTCAGCAGGACGTTTTTCCTTTTCGTTCAGTAAATGGCCCTCCGATACATTGGAAATAACAAATGTGGCATACCAGGCATTTAATTATGTGTTTAATAAAACAAAAGATTCCATTTTTATAACCATACTGATGGAGCCAAGAAAAATAAGTGAAAATGCAACGGTAAAAATTAAAATCAACAGAGGGTTATATTTATGGAAAAGAATTGTACAACATAAACCGCAGAACGATAAGTTCAGGTTTGATAATTTTTCGTATGAACTTTATAATAAACTGGAATTAGATTTAAAAAATTTTAATGCCGGCAAACTGGCAAAGTTTAAACCACTGCGACCAATCACTAATATCATTAATGAAAATACAGATACCTCCGAAGGATTAAAATATTTACCCGCCTACTTAACCGAATCATTATCGGATTATTATTACCAGAAAAAACCTTTGCGCCGCAGAGAAATAATTAAAGCCGCCAACACCAATGGAATAAAAAATGAAAGCATGCTAAAATTTCTCGGTGGCACAGATCAGAATATTAATGTTTACAACAATTTTATTCCTGTTTTTGACAAACAGTTTATCAGCCCGATCAGCGATAATGGCGATAATTATTATAACTATTCTGTAATTGATACACAGATCATCAGCAATAAATCACATTTTCATCTTGTATTTGCAGCAAAAAGAAAAGGTGAAAACACGTTTGACGGTGATTGCTGGGTGCAGGCATCCACGTTTGGTATTCAGAAAATGAATTTAAGATTGGGCAAAGAAGCCAATATAAATTTTCTGGAACGGATAAGTCTTATACAGGAATTTCAATTGTTAAATGATACTACCTGGTTTTTATTAAAAGATAAGTTTGTAGCGAATGTTTCTCCGATTGGTGAAAACAAACCTGGTTTTATTGGAAGAAAAACAACAACCTATCAAAATATTGTGTTCAATGACTCATCGGTACTCACTGAATTAAAAAAGAATACAATTTTAGAAGAAATTATTACATTGCCCGGCGCCGCAGATAAACCAAAAACTTTTTGGGATACTGCCCGTCATGAAGAACTGAGTAAAAATGAAAAAGGTATCATCCGCATGATTGATACTTTAACGAATTCAGCAAGTTTTAAAAAATTCACTAACACACTAAGTTTTATTGGCACCGGTTATTTAAATACAGGAAATTATCAGTTGGGACCCTGGTTTAATTGGTTTACTTCAAACGGTTGGGAAGGGTTCCGAATGCGATTTGATTTAGGCACCAATAAATATTTTAATAAAAAAATATGGTTGCACGGTTACCTAGCTTATGGTTTTGGTGATAAAAAATTTAAAGGCAAGGCGGAAATTTTTTATTTGCCTGCCAAAAATCCACGAACATTTATTTATGGTTCTTATACCAATGATTTGGATTTCGGCCAAAATTATTATGGCGAGGTAACGAGTGATAATATTTTTGCATTGGCAATTCGCAAACCGAATGTGCCCCTTAAATTTATAAGTTCAAAAGAAACAAGACTGGAGTTTTATCATCAGCGCAAAAATGGGGTCTCAGGTTTTTTAACTTTTGTTCATAAAGAATTTAATCCACTTAAAAATCTTCCCTTAAAAAATTCATTTGTCACAGCAAAAAACAGTAACCCACTTACTACATTTGAAGCTACTTTTCGTTTGCGTTTTGCATTACTTGAAAAATATTTAGAAAATACTTTTTTCCGTACCAGCCTTGGCAGCCCCTATCCTGTTGTAGAGTTGTATGCTACCCGTGGTGTGTCAGGTATATTAAAAAGTAGCTATAGTTATACAAAGCTATCAGCAAACGTTTCGGACAATTTCAAAATTTCGCCACTGGGTAATATCAGCTTCTTCGCTTATGCCGGAAAAACGTATGGTACTCTTCCGTATGTATTGCTTGATATAGCACCGGGTAATGAATTATTTTATTATAATAAATATGCGCTGAATACAATTATCCGATGGGAGTTTTTACATGACCGGTATGCCGGATTAAATGTTGAACATAATTTCGGTAGTGGAATTTTTAAATGGTTTGGCCCAACAAGAAAAATGAAACTTCGTCAGTTCTGGACTGCAAAAATTTTAACCGCTAACTTATCAGATGCAAACAAATCACTCAACTTCAAACCTGGTCATAGTTTTCAGACGCTTAATGGAAAAACATTTGTTGAGCTTGGAACCGGAATAGATAATATATTAAGATTGCTGCGTATTGATTTTATCTGGCGGGTATTACCAACTCCTTTACCTCCTGAAAAAATAAGAAGGTTTGGTGTATATGGAAGTATCCGGGTGAGTTTCTAAATTTATAATATTTTTTTTACCAAGCTGTCCCTGACGTCTGGGACTACTATGTCTCGTCCCTTACGACTCTCCCGCCGATGCGGGGTCGCATGCTGACACTTTCGGTCAGCATCTCTGACGGAGACTGATACTCGTCAGACCCGGCATTTATCGCCGGGACTCTTGTACTTCAACAATTCTATTAAGCATTTGCA
The DNA here is from genome assembly GCA_031423175.1 of Bacteroidota bacterium. Classification (GTDB taxonomy): domain Bacteria; phylum Bacteroidota; class Bacteroidia; order Chitinophagales; family Chitinophagaceae; genus VBAR01. Next base: position 645 of record JANPEU010000072.1, on the reverse strand, counting down.
ATCTGTCTTTTCTATTTCAATCTGTGCTTAATTTCAAACTTCTTTGAATATCAAAGTAATTTTCTAACTTCCACAATAATAAATTTTTAATAGTTTAAACAAAATAAAATGCCTCAATACATCTTAGCACTTGACCAGGGTACTACCAGCAGTCGCAGTATTATTTTTGATAAACAAGGAAATATCAAAACAGTTGCACAAAAAGAATTTAAACAAATATTTCCACAGCCGGGTTGGGTAGAGCATGATGCCGAAGAAATTTGGGAAACACAAATGGCAACGATAAAAGAAGTATTAATTGTTGCAGCAATATCTGCAGCAGATATTGCTGCAATAGGTATTACAAACCAACGAGAAACTAGTGTGGTATGGAATAGGAATACAGGCAAACCGATACACAACGCTATTGTATGGCAAGATAGAAGAACTTCCCTTTTGTGTGACCAATTAAAAGCAAATGGCTATGAAGCCATCATCAAACAAAAAACTGGGCTAGTAGTAGATGCATATTTTAGTGGTACAAAGATAAAATGGATATTAGATAATGTAGTAGGCGCAAGAGATATGGCAGCAAAAGGTACTTTATGTTTTGGCACAATAGATACTTGGTTACTTTGGAAACTTACCAATGGGAGAATACATGCA
>JANPEU010000071.1:0-3013 GCA_031423175.1 Bacteroidota bacterium | reverse complement strand
CATTATCAATATCTTAAAACTATTCCGGCGTTTAAAGCCTGGTTCGATTACGCAATAAGTGTGGGTTTCGATCTACCCGAAACACAAATACATCACCTGGCTAATTTTTCGCAGGGTAATTTGTTGTTTATTACACTGGAGTCTTGTCCTGAATTTCATGATGTATTCAAAAAGTTTGCAGCTGTATTTGAACAGACCTACACAAGATTTCTTGATCTGCAAAAAGCCGAAGCGCAGGCAAGAGAAGCACAGATTCAACTGGCGATGGAAAGAGTTCGTGCAAGAACGATGGCGATGCATAAAAGCGAAGAGTTGCTGGAGACCGCTACGCTTCTGTATAGCGAATTCAGATCATTAGGCGTTACTCAGTATTTTACCTGTGGGTTTGTCCTTATCGATGAAGAAAGCCATAGCCAACTTGTTTCGATTACAAATTTTGATGGTAATGTTTTTCAAAATTTCAAGCTGCCATTAACGGGTGATCCTGTTTTTCAACAACGATATGATAGATGGAAACAAAAAGATCCTGTCTTTTACCAGGAAGTAAGCGGAGATGAACTTAAAAAGCATTTGGCATTTGCAGCTCTTCATTTTGGTTCCAAAGATGCGGAAGAAATGGTGGCTACCCAGTTCCCTGATCCAACTTTCTTCTACATGGGAAATTTTTCGCATGGTTATCTGCATATTGTTGGCGATACTAAATTAACAGCAGAAGGAGAGGAATTGCTGGCCAGGTTCACAAGGGTATTTGAAATGACTTATAAGCGTTTTCTTGATCTCCAAAAAGCGGAAGCACAGACAAGAGAATCTCAAATTGAACTGGCATTGGAAAGAGTTCGTGCCAGAACAATGGCCATGCAAAAGAGTGAGGAATTGACGGATGCTGCATCGTTATTATTTAAACAAATAGCAGATCTGGGTATTAAGTTATGGTCAACCGCTTTTCAAATATGGAATGCTGATGACATCTCAACTACTACATGGCCAAGTGCTCCGGATGGGAGCATGCAGGCACCTTTCAGACTACCTTATAATGAAGATATTTTTTTCAAACGGATTTATGAGGCCAGGCAAAGTGGAAATGATTTTTTTGTCATGGAATCAAGCGGCAAAGAATTGGAAGACACTTACCATTACATGTTCAATCTTCCCGGTGTAAAAAAATATTTTGATGATGCATTGGATTTAGGGTTTGCAATTCCAAAATTTCAAATTACACATTGTGCCTTTTTTGCACAGGGTTACGTGATGTTCATTACTTATGAACCTGTACCTGAGGCATGGGATATTTTCAAACGCTTCGGAAAAGTATTTGAACAGACCTATACAAGATTTCTTGATTTACAAAAAGCAGAAGCACAGGCAAGAGAAGCACAGATAGAATTAGGATTGGAAAGAGTGAGGGCAAGAGCCATGGCAATGCAGAAATCAAATGAATTAGCTGAAATTGTTGACACTGTTTTTAAAGAACTTACCAAACTCCATTTTCCAGTCGACCGTTGCATCATAATGATCTACGACTCCAAGACGAATGGGTCTACCTGGTGGCTGGCTAATCCGGAGCCGGGATCTGTTCCGGTTGGCTTATTTGTAAAATATCATGAGCATAAACCTTATATAGACTATATCAATGCATGGAAAGCCGGGATTTTAAAATGGGAATATCTGCTGGAAGGAACCGGTAAAAAAGAATGGGATGCTTTTTTGTTTACTGAAACAGAACTATCACTTCTACCCGAGTTTGTCATTGCCGGAATGAAGTCATATGATCGGATATTTTTAAACGTGTCATTTAATAATTTCGGAAATTTAACAGTGTCCAGCGTTGAACCACTTCTGCAGGAGCATTTTGACATACTGCTTCGCTTCGCAAAAGTTTTTGATTCAACCTATACCCGTTTCAATGATCTGCAAAAAGCAGAAGCACAGGCAAGAGAATCACAGATAGAAGCGGCGCTGGAAAGAGTGAGAAGTAAAACAATGGCCATGCACAAAAGCGCAGAAGTTACCGGCGTGGCTGTTTCGTTAAATGAGGAACTGTTGAAACTCGGTTTTGAGGGTGGAAGTTCCATCATTATTATAGATAGGGAATCGGGTGATATGGAACAATGGACGGGATTTTCAGAAGATAAATCTTTAAGGAGTTGCTATGTCCCTTATTTCAAACATCCTTGTCATGATGCCCAGTTGAATGCATGGAAAAAAAATGAAAACTTTTTGGTTTATACCGTTGCTGGCGAAGAAAAGAAAATTTTTGATGAACATTACTTCGCAACAGGGTATAAAGATTTTCCTGAAAGAGACAAGAATTGGATGCGCCAGATGGAATCGGTTACATTTTCACATGCATTCATGAAATATGGAGCTATACATTGGGGACCGCTCCACTTAACGGAGGAGCAATTGAGAGTTCTTCAACGATTTTCAAAAGTTTTCGAACAATCCTACACCAGATTTCTTGATCTTCAAAAAGCCGAAGCACAAGTAAGAGAAGCGCAGATAGAAGCTGCATTAGAAAGAGTTAGAAGCAAATCCATGGGTATGCATAAAAGTGATGAGCTTCGTGATGTTATCCAGATTGTATATGAACAATTTGTTCAGTTAGGGCTCAATATTTTTACAGCTGGGTTTTACATGGATATTCATGAAAGCAATGATTGGAACCTTTGGGTGGCACTGGACGAATTACCCACCAGAACGCATATTCCGTATCTGGATCACCCTATATTTCATCGCTATGTAGAAGCAAAAGAAAAGGGCCTGGATATATATGCTTATTCAGTAACGTTTCATACCGAAGAAAAAAACAAAATCCTTAAGCATTGGCTTGAGCATACGATTGAGGAAAATCAAAATTATCCGGACGAATTAATAGAATGGTTCTACAGTCAACCGGGATGGAATGTTTCCAGCGTAATCATGAAAAATGTGGGCCTCTATATTTTTAATTGGGAGCTCACTCCATTTTCTGATTCAGATAATGCCATACTCCTGCGTTTCGCTAAAGTTTTTG
>JANPEU010000070.1:0-3843 GCA_031423175.1 Bacteroidota bacterium | reverse complement strand
CATTTCAGCAGTGGGTTGATCAAGTATTTTTATAGTTGCACCAATGGCTATTGAAGAAACAATCGCTCCGACAAATAAAGCTATCTGCTGGTATTTAGGAGTAGCGCCAACTAAATATCCTGTTTTCAGATCCTGTGATGTTGCTCCTGCATTGGCAGCAGCAATACAAATCATGCCTCCTACCACCAATGCCATGGGCTCATATACCTGACCGGTCCATTTTACGGCAATAAAAATTAGGCAAGTTCCCATCAGGGTAGCGATTGTCATACCGCTGATAGGGTTATTGGAAGATCCAATCAAACCAACTATCCGTGATGATACAGTAACAAAGAATGCTCCGAAAATAATAACCAATAATCCCAGCAACAGTTTACTCCCGATATTACTACCTGGAATAAGTGTACTGGGCATTAAAGCAATAACCAATAGCAAAATAAGGCTTCCGATACCTACTACTTTTATCGAAAGATCCCTTTCTGTTCTTGGAACTTGTGAATCAGCATTAATGCCTCCACTTTTTTTCAAAGAACCCATACTTCCTCTGAAAGAAGAAATAATAGTTGGTATTGTTTTTATCAATGTTATAAATCCTCCGGCTGCTACAGCACCTGCTCCGATCTGTCTGATATATGCCCGGTAAATAGCTGTTGACCAATCTGCAAAATTATGTGTGACAGGATCCCACCCACCGGGCCCGCCAGCTTTTGTAATATCTGTCAGGTAACCAAGCTTGGCTAATTGCCCTGCAATTATATCCGGACTTATCAACGATGCCAAAAGAGGAATTAATACAAACCAGCTTAACACACTTCCGGCTACTAATACACCAGCGATCTTTGCTCCAATGATATAACCAACTCCCAGGTATTCGGGTGTAATTTCTCCGCTTACTTTTGCAGAGGGAAAGATTTTGTTTGTTTGCTTAGTGAAGAATGCTGGTGTTTCAGCAATTACATGAAATATTTTTTGGAGGATGGCATATCCAAATGCAAAACCAAGACCCATAAATGCAGTTTTGGCAAACTCACCTCCTCTCTCACCCGCTTTTAATACAGAGGCACAGGCTGTTCCTTCCGGGTAGGGTAATGTACCATGCTCCTGCACAATCAGTGACCGGCGAAGGGGGATCATCATTAATGTTCCCAGTATTCCACCAAAGATGGCAAGTATTAGAATAGTGAAGTAATTGAAAAAATTGGCGCTGTTAGGGTCACTTAAAAACAAAAAACCCGGCAAAGTAAACACAACGCCTGCTGCAATACTTTCGCCGGCAGAACCGGTTGTTTGAATAATATTGTTTTCAAGAATTGTAGTTTTTAAAAATCTTCTGCCCAAAGTAATTGCTATCACTGCAATGGGAATGGATGCAGAAACTGTCAAGCCAGCCTTTAATGCCAGGTAAACAGTGGAAGCTCCGAATATGATCCCGAATATGGCACCGGTGATTATTGATTTAATTGTGAACTCCGCCATTTTTGTTTCTGCGGAAACAAATGGTTTGAATTGCTTTTCACTCATAACAATTGATTTTTGGTAAAGTAAGATAGTGAAAATAAAAAAGATGTCTTAACCATCTTTTAGACTTCAATTTTAATATTCATAACAAATCTCTTTGCTATTGCTTATCCGAAAAATGATGAAACACAAAACTGCAATTCTGAAAAACAATCTTTATACAATACCATGCATCATCTTTTGCAATTTTTTGGATAGCAGAAGAAGAATGACACCGGCAATACCTCCCATAAACACAAATAGTATAAAGAAGTCATATATGTTGTTCATTTGGTACCCCAGGAATGAGGTTGTCTTTCCCCCGTCTGGATACAAAGCACTCAATACGCCAGCTAATTTGTTTCCACCCGCATTTCCTAAAAACCATACGGCCATCAATAACGAAGCAAAACGTAGTGGTGCCAATTTATTGAATAATGATAAACCAATTGGTGATAAACATAATTCACCCCAGGTATGTAATAAATACAAACCTGTTAACCAGATAATACTCACTTTGGAAGTTGCGCTAACTTTGTCAACTCCATACGCTATCCATAAATAACCCAATGCTAAAAAGATTAAGCCAATCCCCATTTTAGTTGGTGTTGCTGGTTGGTTTTTTCCCATTTTTAACCAGATCCATGCGAATAGTGGAGCGAAAATAATAATGAAGGCAGAATTGAAAGATTGAAAATAACTTACTGGCATATTATAATTACCCCAGAGGTTAAGGTTTGTTTGCCTGTCAGCAAAAAATACAAGTGATGCACCTGTTTGTTCATAGGCACCCCAAAAGAAAACGACGAAGAAAGCAATAATGATCATCACCCATATGCGTTGCTTTTCCTCTTTGTTTAGATTTTTATCAGAGAAAATAATAAATATGATTAAAAGGAAAGAACCTATTAATAAATAAAAAAGATAATTATACTTTGTATCAAAATACATTGCTCCGATCGCAATGCCTGCGAAAGCAAGCATCGCAAAAATGATAACAAGTGGGTTCAATGCCGATTTCGGCGGAGCAGCAACTACGCTTTTGTGAATATCGGGTTTCATTTCGCCAATCACTTGTTCCTGTCCGGGTGTTAGTCCTAAAGTTTTACCATCCGGCGAAAGCACATATTTATTATGAAAAATTTTTTGAACAATGATGCTGATCACCATCGCTATGGCACCAATCAAAAAAGCCCATCTGAAATCAGCAGGGTTACCAGTATCGCCAAAGAATCCACATATAAACGGTCCCATCATTCCCCCGATATTTATACCCATATAAAAAATGGTATAGGCGGAATCTTTCCGAACATCATTTTCCGGATAAAGCTGTCCTACAAGCGATGATATATTGGGTTTAAAAAAACCATTTCCGGCAATCATAAATCCCAAACCTGTAAAAAAAAGCAAGGCCGATAAATCAGGAGAAGAATTATAAATTGTTCCGCAAATAAATAAAATAATCTCACCAATCGCCATCAGTATACCACCTACAAGAATAGATCGCTTATTTCCCCAATAACGATCAGCAATATATCCTCCCACTAAGGGAGATAGGTAAATTAGACTTATATAACTGCCATACAATTTGGAAGAAAAAACATCGTCGAACAACAGGGCTTTGGTCATGAATAAAACAAGAATGGCCCGCATACCATAAAAATTGAACCGTTCCCACATCTCAGTTGCAAATAATACATAGAGTCCTTTAGGATGTCCTTTTGAAGCCGCAGCTTGGTTCATACAATCGATTTTAGTTAATAAAAAAAAAGAAAGGTCGGGCCCGGGTAATGGTTAGCCAAAATAAGGAAATTTAATTAGATGGATTTTTTCCCTTTTATCTTTCACATTCCTGTCCGATATTCGCTTGCCTTTTACAAGTTATAAAACCAACATAGAAATGAATATCCTTTTGTTAGGCTCTGGCGGTCGGGAACATGCATTGGCATTAAAAATTTCTCAAAGCAAACTCTGCGAAAAATTATTTATTGCTCCGGGTAATGCAGGTACTGCCCAGTGTGGTAAAAATCTGGAAATGGGTGTAAATGATTTTGAAGCAATAAAAAAAATCTGCATTGATGAAAAAATAGATATGGTAATTGTTGGTCCGGAAGAACCTTTGGTAAAGGGCATTACTGATTTTTTAATTGCAGAAGAAAAGCTGAAGCATCTTGATATTATTGGCCCATCAAAAGACGGCGCACAATTAGAAGGCAGCAAAGCATTCAGCAAACAATTTATGATGCGTCATCATATTCCTACAGCTGCATACCAAGAATTTACATTAGATAATTATGAAAGTGGAATACAGTATTTAAGTAACCACCAGTTGCCAATTGTTTTAAA
>JANPEU010000069.1:0-1827 GCA_031423175.1 Bacteroidota bacterium | reverse complement strand
GTTGTCCCTGTTTTTTACTAAAACAAATTCACCACCGTTTCCATTCAGGTGTGCTATAAAAGGAACCGGCATTTCATGCAGTTGATCTTTCTCTATTTGTATGGCGGTATTATCTATTCCCAGTTCATCCAATGTATCGGTTATGCTTAATAAGGAGGGGTAATCAGGATGAGAGTTCAGTTGTTGCCGGATATATGTTGAAGAGGCGGAGATCTTCATTCCTTTCAGCCATGTATATAATATGGTATGAGGTTTTACAAGCATCTTTGGTTAATGAACTATGAAGCTCCGAAGATTTTTTAATACAAAGTGCAAATCATTGGTAAAATACCAATGTATTTTTTTTACCCCCTTTTACTTAAATATACCTCTTTCGAGGTATTGTTTGAATAGGGAATAGCAGTTAGTTTACATCTTACTTATTATCAACACAACTAATAAACCTTTACCATGCATGATGGGGATGTATTGCAATTGCTTAGAAAATATAAAAAAATAAGTCAGACAGAACTTGCAAAACGTATCTATAAAAGTCAGGAAACGATTTCACATTACGAGCAACAGGAACACCTCAATGGAAAAAAATTAGAACAATTGCTTGAAGCATTAAAAAGTAACAAAGCTGAATGGAATTTATTTAAGAAATTATCCCCCCCCCGATAAAGATTAAATACAAAAACCCGGAAGATCATCCCGGGTTTCTTAGTAGATAACACATCATATAATTTGAGTATTCAAAAGCCCCTCCTTGGAGAGCTTGTCCCGGCTATCCGGGAGGTTTGGGGAGGCTTTTACTTCCGCCCCCACACCGCCACTCTTGATCTTCCTCTTGCAAATCCTTTGGTCTCGTACCAGAATTCAATTTTTTTCAAATGACGCAGACCACCGGTTAAATCAATCAAACGGCTTTCACCACCTTTGCGTATCTGATTTCTGATAGACACATCCTGCACTTCATCATTATCAAAATAAATTTTCATATCATAAACTTTCAATGGACCGTCGGTTACTTTCAGTTTTATCTGGCGAAAATCATCATTCACATTTCCGCAATGAATCACATCTCTGTCCACGCCGAAACGTACATTTTTGTCACCAATAAATTTCCATTCAGCACTTGATGTGCCGGCTGGTTTAAAAGATGTAAAGAAACTAAACAAAGCAACTGCAAGCAGTGTAGAAAAAATTTTTGTGTAGCGCATAAAAATAATTTTAATGATAAAATAATTTTGTAAAAGACTTGCCGATCTTTTAGAAAGTTTAAGTTACGAAAAAAAATTAGTGGTGAACAGGCAGTAGGTGGCCGGAAATAAGTTCCTGATTAAGACAATTAAAATACTAACGATCTGAATTCAATTTTAAATTTTAAAACTAAAGTCTTCAATCTGAAGTTGGGCATTTATACGATTGCAAATTAAAAGTTACATGAAACTGTGCAGTTACAAACTGATCTTTCTGCCGGTCATTGCCACGCTGTCTGCCTGCTATACCGATGGGATCGCCCAATTCATAAGAACGATCATGCAATAAATATCCATTGGATGGGCTACCATCCGGATTGCTGGGAAATACAGCTAAAGCATTTACATAGGTTTTACTTACATCATCCAGGTAATCGGTATTGGTAAAACGATGCAGCACTTCAAATCCAATATTGATGCGTTCATTCAACGCATATTTTACACCTACGCCAAATGGAATGGACATTGCCATTTGGCGTAGGTGTAAAATATGCGTTGAATGAACGCATCAATATTGGATTTGAAGTGCTGCATCGTTTTACCAATACCGATTACCTGGATGATGTAAGTAAAACCTATGTAAATG
>JANPEU010000068.1:0-1734 GCA_031423175.1 Bacteroidota bacterium | reverse complement strand
AACAAACCCAGCCGTTTTTTGCGATTTACTTTTTCGCAGGTAGTCTTGTTTTGTTAAAGGTTGAGAAGGATCCGTTTTCTGGCTGAAGGATGTGGTTGTCACAATCAGCAGTATAGTGAAAAGGATAATTTTTTTCATAATTAAATTTTGGTAATTAAAAATTATGCTATTCCCTCATACAAACAGCAATTATTTTTTTTTACAGGTATTTGCTCATTTTCTCTTCTTACTTCATCAATAGCGATTTTATTTTTACCGCTTAGTAAAGGTGACAACTGAACTACGACCGCCGGATAAGTTTTCTTTTATTTTAAAAGTTGAAGTATTTAACTCAGTTAAATCGTATGTATCACTATCCACTACAATATTTGCTTCGTTGTTGGCAAACTGCCAGGTAACCGTTTCTACTTGCGGGTCCAATATATCGCACTTAGTGGGGCCTTCATCCAGTTCCAGCTGTCCATTTGTTTTAAAGGTGAAAATATTATCAACAAAGCAGGTGGGAAATGAAGCAAAATCATTTGTTTCATATGACCCATTACCATCATTATCAGAAACGGCAGCAGTAATCTTCCAGCTTCCGGTTGTAAGCAACTCGGTTTTGGATTGTGTTTTTTCTTTCTCTTTTTTACAGGCAGGTATAAAAAATAAAAAGAACGTTGCGGCGAATACGAAGATTGTTTTTTTCATAAAAGAAAGTTTAGTGATTAGAGTTTATTTTAATAAAATTTTCTTCGATTTAATTTTCAGGAAGAGCTGATTTTTTAATGCTGCTTATGTGAAAGAATGGTTGATGGTTTATCAACCCTTCCTGAAAATCAATAAATATTATTCACTTTTGGCTGAACTATTTTTGCCTTTCAATAAAAAGCCAAGTTTAATTCCGAAGTAATGGCTTTTTAAAGTACCATTCTCAGAACCGCCTATCATAAGGTTGCTTAAGCCCATATTGTAATGAGCAGAAACCTGCAAGCCATTGGGAAAACGATAGCCTGTAAGAAAATTGGCGCCAAAGTCCATCCCTTTTAAATCATCTTCATCTTCATTATTCCCAAATTTTATATCTTCTGAGTATGAGTCTGTGCCATCGTCATATTTCACTTTTCCAGAAATAGCAAAAGCCAATGACGGTCCGGCACCAACAAAAAAGTTTCCGGTATTGCCCGCTGCATTGTAAAGGAAATTTAATGGCAGTTCAATGGCGTTGATACACAGTTTATATTTATCTGTAACTCCCATATACGTTTCTTCATCCTTCGTTCCTTTTTGAACAAAATTTATTCCCGGTTGAAAACTAAAATTTTTGCCTGCTGGAATGTCAACTAATATCCCAGCGGTTAATCCAGCTACAGAATTGGCCTTGTCTGTTTCACCATCCACCTTGGAAGTGTAGTTGGAGAATAAAGTACCTGCGGTAAAGCCAATCCTTGCATTTTGTGCATTAAGAACAGTAAGTGTTGCGATGCTGATTACAGCAATTAGAATTGTTTTTTTCATAATAAATGTTTTAAGTAATTGTATTTGGTTAAAATTTATAGCGAGCCTGCCTGTCCGGCAGGCAGGCATTTTCTATTTTATTATCAACCGCTTCATCAGTTCCCCCTGTATATCTCTATATGTATCTTTCTTTCCGCCGATGATAAATTTTTTCTTAGCCACTTTTCCTAAAATAAAGCCGGTCAATGCTCCGGTTAAACCAAGCCCTATTGCACCTACAAATGCTTTTTCGCCTGC
>JANPEU010000067.1:0-2455 GCA_031423175.1 Bacteroidota bacterium | reverse complement strand
GTGGCGCAGGAACTTGCCTGGGATGATCAACGCATCAAACTAAAATTTTCTTTTCATAAAAAACGCTATAACGATCCTTCATTAAATCAACGCACCAATGTTTTATTTGGAGAAAAAGCAACAGAGAGCTTTATAAAAGATTATAATGGTCAAACGTACTGGGCATCTGTAAATTTGAAACCATTTTTCCCAAAATTAAATTTACCACCCTGGTTAAGCTTATCAGTGGGCTACGGAGCCGAAGGCCTTTTTGGCGGAACAGAAAATATTGCGAAAGATGAAGCAGGAAATATTATTTTTGATCGAAGGGATATACGGCGTCATCGTCAATGGTATATTGCACCCGATATTGATTTAAGTAAAATAAGGACAAACAGTAAAGCAATGAAATTCTTACTTACCTTCCTGAGTTCATTTAAATTTCCGGCACCAACATTGGAATTAAATGCTCATGGCAAACCGAAACTTTATTTGTTGTATTTTTAAAAAAAATTCCGCATGAAGAAAATACTGAACATAGCATTATTACCATTTTTATTATTGACAGGCAGTTGTAGTAATAAAGACAATAATAGCACCCCCGGCGATACTGCTGCCGTAATTACGATAACAGCTCCTGTAGCAAATTCCCGGTATACTAATGCCAGTACATTACAAATAAGAGGAAGTATAAATGACCAGGATGTTTTAAAAAATGCAAAAGTTGAATTAAAAAATAAAACCAGTGGTGCTGTATTGTTTACCCAGACCAATTTAACCGGGAATTTATCGCTGTATAATTTTAGCTGGTCATGGCCAGTAACCGGAATAACAGTAGCATTTATCGGGACAGTAAAAATTACTTCAACTGATCAGTATAATTATACAACTACAAAAGAAGTTGATATTTTTATAGACCCTTAAATGAATTACTGAAGATAGGCTCCGAGTATTTCATGGTCGTTTACTTCCAGGTATATATGCTCCTGCAAGGTGGAAGAGATAGAAAGTCCTACATAATCAACAGCAATCGGAAATTGTTTATGACTTCTTTCCACCATAATTAATGTTTGAATTTTTTTAGGATGAAATTCCAGAAATGGTTTCAGTGCATACAACATCGTTCTGCCACTATTGGCTACATCATCGATTAGAATTACCACTTTATCCTTAAAGTCTTTTTTCTCACTCAATAAGACTTTCTCAGGAAGTTTTTTATCCAATGTTATAGAGATTAAATTTGTTTTGATCGCAGACAATGCTGCAATGTTTTTTTGAATACAGGCAGCTACTATTGTACCACTGCCACGGATACCCGCCAATATCAGTTCTTTTTCATCCAGGTTGTTTTCAATAATTTCCAATGCAAGCCTTTTGAGTTTCTTTTCGGCTACTTCTTTTGAAAGGATATACTTTTTTTCACTCATGATTTTCTCAATTATTCAATTAACTGTTCAACAAATTAATCATTTCAACTAACAAACCGTAAATTAGCAATTCCAATTTCAATTGCATGCAATTTATACCACAAATTTTATTCATCCTACTTTCAGTAATTGCTGTTTGGTTATTTACCAAAAAAGCAAAAGAAATCATACGCAACATTTACCTGGGTAAAGATGATTTAAAAAATGACAACCCAACTCAACGCTGGAAAAATCTTTTTCTGCTTGCATTGGGTCAAAAGAAAATGTTTCGGAACCCACTCGTAGCAGTGCTCCATTTTTTTGTGTACGCAGGATTTATTATTATCAATATTGAAGTATTGGAAATAGTGTTGGATGGAATTTTTGGAATGCATCGGATGTTTGCTGTACCCCTTGGCGAACTTTATCAATTCTTAATAAATGCTTTTGAAATACTGGCAGCAACTGTACTTATAGCTTGTGTTATCTTTTTAATCCGAAGAAATACTATTAAACTTAAACGCTTTATAAGTAGCGACCTGAAAGGTTGGCCACGGAGTGATGCCAATTATATTTTAATTATAGAAATTATACTGATGACGTTATTCCTGACTATGAACACGGCAGACAGAGCTTTACAAATTCAGGGAAATGAACACTATCCTAACACAGGTAGTTTTTTAATCAGTGGAATTTTTGCTGACAATCTTTCTAACCTTTCAGTTTCATCATTAGTTTTTATTGAGCGGTTTTGCTGGTGGCTGCATATCGTTGGCATCTTTGCTTTTTTAAATTATCTGCCTTATTCTAAACACCTGCATATTATGCTTGCATTCCCTAATGCTTATTTTGCCCGGCTTGATGTAATGGGAAAAATGGATAATATGCAATCGGTACAAAATGAAGTACTCTATGCAATGCAACCAGAGCTTGCTCCCACAGATGCAGCAACACCCGGAAAGTTTGGAGCAAAAGATATTTTTGATTTGGGAAGAAAAAATTTACTGGATGCATATAGTTGCACAGAATGCGGAAGATGTTCTGCTGCCTGTCCGGCAAATGCAACGGGC
>JANPEU010000066.1:0-5518 GCA_031423175.1 Bacteroidota bacterium | reverse complement strand
ATAAGAACAGGAAACAAAGGTGGAGAAAGATACCTGCTGAGGCGGGAGCGTAAAGACTGGGCTGTACTTGCGGGTCCCCATATATGCACTTCCATATCCGGATTAAAAAGTGGTTGAAAAAAACCCAGACCCTGTATATGATCAAAATGCAGATGAGTTAATAAAATATCAACTCTTTTATTGACAGGTTTATTACCTGTATTTGATTGTCGCATACCGGAGCCTGCATCCAGTACCAATATCCAGCCATCTTCAGATACATCAGTACAGGATGTATTGCCTCCATAATATTCAGTACCGGGGCCAGAAGTGGGTATGGAACCACGAACACCCCTGATGTTAATTTTCATTCGTCTTTTGGTTCCCAAAAAATGGCAACAGCGCCTAAAAATTTTCCTGTTCTACCAAGGATGGGATATGAAGTGACAGAAATTTTTTCAGATTTCCCTTTCAGACTTTCTATCCAGAATGTTTTATGATAAGGGTTACAATTTTTCAATGTTTTTACAAGAGGAAGTTCATCCGGTGACAGCATATTTCCTGATTCATCCATTGGTTTAAAAACCGTTGACCATTCCTCAACGGGCATTTCCCCGGTTTCTTCATATCGTTTTCCTAATATTACTTCAGCAGGTTCATTATAGAAAATGAGATTTCCTTTTGTATCAGTAATAAATACAGGAATTGAAAGGCAATCAGCCAACTGGCGATTCAATATTATTTCTATTTCATATGCAGCCATACAGAAAGAATGTTCTTACAAATAACTTATTTTAAATATACGCTAAATATAAGAATGAAGAAAAAAATATCCTTTAATGGGGTCGGCTTAAGCCAGACCCTGATGAGACCGTTTACTTTTATTGAAGATTATTTGCAAGACACCGGTGGAACGAAAAATATTACAGCAAATACCCGTAGATATAACAGGCAATGGTCGTTATGTGCATATAAAGGATGATGGCATTTACACTTACATGTACGATATTGATGATGATATTAAATAAGTGAAGGATAAAAAGGGGAGGAGTTATATGGAGTTTTTTTTGGTGTAGGATTTATTTCATAGCGGACAATTACCAATGCGGAGTTTCCATTTGAGAATTTGCAGCTATTTCTTTTTATTTTTTTGTACGATGAATTTCTCCAGCATGTAGATATGACTTATATGATCTTTTTCTGCCTGTTCAAGGGTATTACGGGGGCGTATGTAAACCCATTCAGCAATTAAATATGCATCTTGTTTCGACCATTCAAAAGCATGTGGAAAAATCAATGGTGCCATTTTCATTTGTTTGGCACAAATCCGGCTTATTTTATTTACTCGTTCTGATGTCTCAGAAAAAATAACCTGCTTGGGTTTGTCTTTTTTCGGTCTTGCATCTAATCTTTTTTTGACTTCATCCCAGGCTATGGCTTTTTCTATTTTTGATTTTTTTATTGCATAACAATCTTCCAAGTCCTCAAGTATTTCTAAAAAGTATTTGCCCCAACGACGGAGATCTACAAGAACTAATCTTTTTTTCATTTTTCCTGCTTTGTAATAAGTCAATCCTTTAGTTCTGTCTTTTAATAAATGAGTAAAGTCTTTATACACCCAGCTTTTTTCCAGTTTTCGCCGATATTCAATTTCTGCTTTTTGCAGGGCAGGTGTTAACTGTTGTCCATAAAGTTTCAGGTCTGCCAATACATACTGAAACTTTTTTTTTATCGTTTACAAAAAAATATAATCCAGGTGTCTTCATTAATATTTTTTTTAATAGTTAAACTTATATCCTTATGTGTTACCAACCTAATTAAGCAATAAAAATATCAACCGATACTTCATTCAACTGTTCTGTAATATAGCTTTCATATTTTTTTGCATTATCAATAAAATCTTTTAACAACCCTGTCTTTTCCGGTGTTTCGTTTTCATTTTTCAGGGAAAGATAATAATTGTAGCGAAAGTGATTTTCATTAACGTGTTCAAAAGGGTCATTATCGTTTTTTTTATACACTTTCGAAATAGCCTCAATTTCTATTATATCTTTATCAAAACTAATATTCCAGGTACGCCAATAAATACCCTCCCTGCCGGAAATTTGGTTTTGAATATCAGTGTCGAAAATATCAATACTAATGTCCCATGTTTTATAAATAGCAGGGTTGTCAATATGCTCAATCTGATAAATAATATCAGTGGCATCTGCTTTCATTTTTGCATCTTCTGTTTTTCCGGCTGCAAGCCATACAAACTCTTTCAGTAGTTGCAACTCATTGTAGATTTCGGTTTGCATAAGTAAAGTGTAAAATAAGATTTCCGATTTGAATCAAAATTTCGGATGAATAAATTTTTTTAATCTGTTCATCTCTTTATGGACCAGTTCTGCGCTTTCACGATTGTTAAAATTATCAATACCAGATTTATTTATTAAATCATCAAAAGCAAAATAATAACGTTGAACAAAGTACATCAATGGTAACTCAATAGCCAGTAAGATTGATTTTTTGAAATTATCAAACCCTCCGATTTCATCTATAAATTCATCAAATTCCCATTGTGACGACCAAATGCCATTATAATCTGAATACTGTTCGGCAACTAAAATCTTTATTGCCGGCACTCCAAGCGAATCGCAGGCTTCAAAATCATAAATATACAATACCGGTTCAAGGTCATGTCTGAAACGGCTTCGACTGCGGAGGGTTTGAAAATAGGGATCATTGTCACCAACAAAAGGGAGCAGGTCGGCGACTGCCCTTATCATAAATGCAATGTCTTCCAGATCACGGTAAGCAGCATGATACGATAAATTTTTATCACCTGTAGTAATTGATACTTCAAGCCAGCCATTAATAAAGTCATTAAACGATATACTGAACGGCGGGTTCTTATTCGCTATATCTTTTTTAAGTGGGATAAAATCCACCATATTCATTATGTCAATGTTCATATTTTTTTTTATAAGCTGAGAACATAATTAGTATGATGCCGGGATAATCCATTATATTAAATCTGAAAAATCATCAAAATACGCATTGTAAAATAATTGGTTTGCCGTCTTATCCGCTGATTTTATGAAATTGCTTACAGACAGATAAAGCCCACCAAAATCTTCCTTTAATTTTTCTCTTATTTCTTCAAAAGAATGTTCAATACCCATTTCCGATATCCAGTGAGATGCTCCCTGGTCATCACCATATAGAGCAGATGTACCGCCCAACTTTTTAACTTCTGTAGCTATTTCCTTCCTGAATTCAGCGATATATTCATCCCATTCTGCATTGTTGATTTGTCTATTAAAATAACGACAGAAATTCCACCAGCGGCTATCGAAATGACAGTTACAGTCAAAACAATTTTTATAAATTGATACCTGGTAGTTATCAGGTTTTTTTTTCGAAATAAACTCATACCATATTTTTTGCTCATGCTTACCGGGTTGTTTAAGCCTGTCCATATAAAAACAGTCTTGTAAAAGAAAAACTGCCTTCCCTTTTTTTTCTATCCTGCCCAGTTCAATAAATTCAAAACTGCCGTTGTAGTTATTACCAACCCAGTCATCCTGGTAGCCGAAAATTATTTCTGCATCAAATCTGTTACTTAAATCCTCAGCAAGAGATTGAATAGACGAAGTATTCAGCGAGTGATGACCTATTGGAATTACATCATGTCCCATTGATATTTTTTAAGGGTTCTCAATACCTGCTCAATCATTCCGGCATACTTTTCACCACCTTCATCGTTTCCATACTCACAGTACAAACTCTTTTTAATAAATCAATCACCTGCTCTTTATACTCAGCGAATTTGTAAGTGTTGAATTTCTCTGCAATCGTAGGATCAGATGGTTTCTTTTCTTTGTATTGATCAAGTATCCATTCCAATGCACTGCGGTTGCCAAGTTTATAATCCCATGCTTCTTTTGGTATGCCATACAGTTCGGTGTTTTCATCTAAAATGATAGTACCACTTTCCTTTATTGCTTTTAGTTTGGCTTTTGGTTCTGGTTTGGTATCGGTTTCTTTTCTTCCTAAAGTAAAAGGTTCTGCATTTTCATAACCAATATGCAGCTTTATTAATTCTTCTCCCCATTTAGCCCATTGCCAAAAGTTATCATACAACGGTATGCGGGGAAACTCTCTTTTTAAATTCAACTCATATTTTTTGCGATAGGCAGGATGATGCAGTACAGCATAAGTGTAGTGAAAAATATTTTCTTTGGTAATTTTTTTGTCTTCATAATTCGAAGCAAACTGCTGCAAACCCCAATCGGTGATGTTGTCTATTCTTTCTCCTGTAGAATTGTATCGATAAATAGGAAGACATTGTGTCTTTTCTAAAGTGTCTAAGCCCATAACATTATCTGACGAAAGTGATTGAAATGGCTTAGTAGCACCGATGCCCGAAACTCCAATTATAATATTATTTCCATCTAAAGCCCTCCCGAAAATATCAAAGTGATTTTGAGTAAGTCTATGATTAAAAAGTTTTTCTACATAATGAAAGAGTTTGATGTATGGGCGGTATAAAGATTTTTTTAATAATAAGTCCTCATATTTAGCGGATGTTTTACTTTGAAAATGTGCTTCAAGCGAAGAACTCCATTTTATAGTCATGTTTTTTTCAGACGCTTTAACACTTTTATTATAAGTGGTTACAAAATATTTCATTTTCTCTTTTAATAAATGCATGTTGTAGTCATACACCCATTCATCTCTCGTAGTCTCAACACCTCTTGAAAAGAGTTTAAAAATTGAGCATTCATCTCTCCCCGATTTTGATTCCTTATCAATCAAAGGCAGTAATTTTTCCCAATCATTTTCGGATTGATTAATCCAATTATGGGCTTTGTCCGGCGAAACAATCTCAAAATTAATTGTTTCAATTTTTGATTCACCAAGCCATGTAAGTTTATCCTCAATTGTATCCATCTCAGGGCGGCGAACATAATTTATTCTAGTTCTCTCAACAGAATAGTATTTTTTGTTTCTATATTCTATAACAGGCTCTTCAACTATGGTAAAATCTCTCTTTAATTCTTTAAACGCTTTTTTTGTTTGTGCCTCATAAAGATTATCCTTCTTTACGAGGAACATAATAGCCACACCTGTTTGTATGCCGAAGACATTATTCTTTGTACCTGAAAGTTTTGGATTGGCTCTCACATCACCGCCTAAATCCACAATATAAATATGGTTGAATTCACTAGCTGCAATTTTTCTGAATCCGTCAAAAGCCCTTCCGTCAATAAAACTTCGGTTGGTAATCATGGCAATAATTCCATTTTCATCTAACCTGTCCATTGCCCAACGATAAAACCTTGTGTACATATCATAAACAACAATCTGATTTTGGGCCTTACCATGTTTTATAAACGTATCCTTTATTCTTTTGTCAATTTCCTTATAACCTCTGTTTGCATTTTGAAAATTATAGTTTTCCTGTTTTGCGTTGTATGGCGGGTTGCCAATTACTACACTTATCTTTTTCTCATTTTGTTTTTTTATACGTGATGCATTCTCTGCACTTACG
>JANPEU010000065.1:0-3053 GCA_031423175.1 Bacteroidota bacterium | reverse complement strand
CAGGAACATATATCGATACATTAATCAGTACAACGGGTGGATGTGATACGGTGGCAACTTTAAATCTGCTAATTAATCCGTTACTGACTTCAACAACAACTGTTGCAGTTTGTTCAAACAGATTACCATTTAACTGGTATGGCAACCCATACAATTCTACTGGCATTTATCGTGATACTATTTCAAGTACTACAGGCGGATGTGATACAATAGCAACTCTTAATCTTACTATTAATCCGTTGCTGACATCAACAACCAACGCTGCTGTTTGCGCTAATCAACTTCCGTTTATCTGGAATGGTAATCCATACAGCATAGCCGGAACTTATATTGATACACTTCCAAGTAATACAGGTGGATGTGATACCGTTGCAACTCTTAATCTTATAATTAATCCGTTGCTGACATCAACAACCAACGCTGCTGTTTGCGCCAATCAGTTACCTTTTATCTGGAATGGTAATCCATACAGCATAACCGGAACTTATATTGATACACTTCCAAGTACAACAGGCGGATGCGATACCGTGGCTACTTTGAATCTTGCTATCACTCCTTTACTTACATCAACAACAAACGCTGCTGTTTGCGCCAATCAGTTACCTTTTATCTGGAATGGTAATCCGTACAGCATAGCCGGAACATATATTGATACACTTCCAAGTACTACAGGTGGATGTGATACAATCGCTACTCTCCAATTAACCGTGAAACCTATTCCAATATTAATCATCAATCAACCAGCTGCAGTTTGTGCACCTGGTAAAGTGGATATAACAAACCCAGCAATAACTGCAGGAAGTGATCCTGGAATTATTCTAACATTCTGGATGGATTCATTAGCTACCGTACCACTTCAAAACCCACAGTCTATCTCAGTATCGGGAACTTATTATATAAAAGCTAATGGAGCAAATAGTTGTTTCGTCACGAAACCAGTTGCCGTTAATGTTGTAATATATGCCTTGATTTCCGGCACACGTTATCCAACTGTAACAGCTCAGGCCAATACAAACACACAGTTAGTTGCAAGAAATTTTGGTGCTTCGTATCTATGGTCGCCTCCTGCAGGGCTTAATTCCAGTACAATTGAAAATCCGATTTTCAATTATAACAGGCAAACTGTATATACTGTATCTATTACAGGAGATAATGGCTGTCTTACTGTTGATACAGTGCTGGTAAAAATTACTGCTTCGCCTCCCATACCTAATATACAATCAGATTTATTTGTACCGAAAGCCTGGTCACCAAATAATGATGGGCATAATGATAAATTGTATCCGCTTACCGTAAATATTAAAGAATTAAAATACTTTAGAATATTTAACCGGTGGAGCCAGCTCGTTTTTGAAACAAATATTACCGGAAACGGATGGGATGGAATATTTAAAGGCAAACCACAGGTGATTGATTCTTACTCATGGACAGCCGAAGCAATTGGAATAGATGGAAAAATTATCAGGAAATCCGGAAGCTCATTATTAATACGATAAAATGATTATTATGAAAAAGCTTACAACAAAAATGATGATGGCGATGCTGATGCTGCTTGCAGAAAATGTATCAGCACAGGATCCAAGCTTTTCACAATTTTTTTCTTCCCCATTAAATATCAACCCTGCATTGACAGGGAATATTAATGACAAATGGAGAGTTATTTCTAACTATCGCAGCCAATGGAGCGGACCTGCTGATCCGTATACTACCGGAACCGTTTCCTACGATAGTAAAATATTCCAGAATCTTCCCGGCAATTATGTGGATGAAAACACACGAATTGCTATGGGGGGAATGATGATGTATGACCAGGTAATGGCCGGCGGTTTAAAAAGCAACTATGCTTCTTTTTATGTTTCCGGAAATATAAGATTGAAATCCGGAGGAGGTGTGGAATATACAACCGGCAGAAGAATCAGACATAGCAGTAAAGCGGCTAATGAAACAGATATTGAACACCGGTTAGGTATAGGCCTTGGTGTTATTTATGGTAATAAAAGAATTGACATAACTAAACTTAGTTTTGAAGAGCAATTCACAGGCAATGGGTTTAATACAAATTTACCGACAGGTGAAGGCGCATTGTCGCAAATGAAGCCCTATATTTCTGCAAGTGCCGGACTTGTTTATTCAATCATATCAGAAAAAACAAGTATGGATATTGGTGTTTCTGCCTTTCACTTTAATAAACCACGGCAAACATTTTTGCAGGATGACAATCAATACCTGGCTACACGATATGCAGTTCATGGCAACCTGGAAACCTATTTATCTGATCAGGTTATACTAAGCACAAACGGTATCTATCAGTATCAGGGAGGTGCCAGCTATTTTTCAATAGGAGGTGCATTGGGTTATATACTTCCAGAGAATGAAATAATCATAAATGCCGGATTATGGTACTGGTCAAAAAATGCTGTAGCACCTTATGTGGGATTTGCGTATGGGAAATACCAGTTTGGGTTTACATATGATTTCAACATTTCAAAACTCAATGAAGCTGCTATCCGTGCCAACACATTTGAACTAAGTTTAATTTTGAGAGGGGGAACCAAACATTCCAATGGAGTAATACCGGCGCCGTGGAAATAAATACCGGAAATTGTTTAAGAATTATTATACACTTTAATTAATGGTTTCCGCAGAGCAGGAACAACGGTCGTATAATGTCAATAAATTATTTTAGTAACAAATTTTACTGAATCAGCTTCATTCATAAAATTCACTACCAATTTTCACCACTGCCTGTCCAGGATTTCCGGATGCACCAGTTATAATAGCGGGTTTCATTTCAACTAATTTTATTCAAGTTGGATAAAACAAAACATCCCTTATCATGGTGATAATGGACGTTTATATTTTGCATTTGGGTGTCTTAAATATAAAAAATGGCCTCTGTATAAGAGACCATATTTGTAGCCCGTACGAGATTCGAACTCGTATCACCACCGTGAAAGGGTGGTGTCCTAACCCTTAGACGAACGGGCCTTCTTTTAAAGGACGGCAAAGATAGGGTTGAGATGTTTTTTAGCCAAACTTATTTAAAAAAATAA
>JANPEU010000064.1:0-22430 GCA_031423175.1 Bacteroidota bacterium | reverse complement strand
CTGAATTTTTGAATAAGGGATATACAGGTAGTCGCTGCTTTTTGCTCGCAATAAGCATGATCGGTCAGGATTTCTTCCAGGCTCATTTCAGCAAGGTTAACCCAACGAGGGTCAGTAGGCAATTTCAAACCAAGAATGTTTTTTGTGTCTTGTGATAAATCCATGAGTGCAAAAATAGGCGTAAGGTTATTTGAATGCTAAAAGAATCTAGAATAAAACAAAGTTTTGATTTTTTCGTTTTCTGTGAAATAAATTGTTATAGCTACCTACATAATTAAGTTAAATCAATTATTTCCTGTTTGTTTTTTCTTAATTATCCTTGTTACTTCATGTTCATCGAAATCAAATAATGATTATAAGATTTTGAGTGAGTTACATAAAAGTCTTGAAAGTTCTATTCTATTAATTAATAAAAGCAGCGAAAATTTTTATTATGAACTTGATAATAAACAATATTTCCCTGCGACTACTTACAAAGCTCAAATATGGGTTCCTAAGTCTAAAAGGGTTTATGAGCTGACAAAAGAATTGTTCAACTATATTGAAGGATTGAAAACCGAATTAAAAAAACAATCAAGTACTAAAAAAGACAGTTCGGAAAAGTCCTATTATGGTGAAGATAAACAAGTGGTCAAAAGGTTATTTATTAATCAAAAGAAAGGCAATGAACTTAAAAATAAAATTATGGAATATCGAGCTCGTTTATTGTGTTGTGATTCAATGATTCGAAAAGAATTTGCTGAAGTTGTTTCTGCAGTTACACAAAAGCTTGATACATCTGAATTGGATAAAGACTTCTCTGAATATTTTTCTCAAAAAATCAATATAGGAGAAGCATTACTTTTATTGACCAAACTACAGAACAATATAAAAGTGGTAGAAAATCAATTGATTTCATTCTGTAATTTGCATGTTGCTGATAATAGATTTATCACGGAATCTTACTCACAGTATGCGGTTATTGTTGGTCAAAGCAGTAGTATAGTAAAACCTAAGGAAACAATAGTGATAACTTCCGGAGTTGGTTCATTTACTAGAAATCTGGATCTAAATTTTATAATTGCTGGTAGAGAAGTTAAGGTGAACGATTACAATCAAGCAGTGTATAAATTCAAAGCCTCACTAAAATCGGGAAAACATTTTGTCCCGGTTGTTATCAGCTACACCGACCAAGATGGTAAAAAACAAATCATTGAACAAACTATCGAATACACCGTCTCAAACTGCGAAAATTGAAAATAGCTTTAAAACTCAGACTCTGAACTTGAATATTGAACATTGAGCATTGATTATTGAATATTTTCTTCAAACTTTACTCTATAAATTATTCTCCCATTCCCTTTGCCAAAAAGCATCATTCCCTTACCTTTGCCGCCAAATAAATTAGGATACAAAAAAATCGGATGACTTTAAAAAATTAAAAGATGCCTCTTACAAAAGAAAAAACAACACAAATTTTCACTGAGTTCGGCGGTAAAGCAACCAATACGGGTTCTATCGAAGGACAAATTGCCCAGTTGACTGAGCGAATCAGCCAGATCAGCACACACCTTCAGGCAAACAAAAAAGATTTCTCTACTCACCGCGGTTTGATGCAGTTGGTTGGTAAACGTAAACGTTTATTAAACTATTTGCAGAAACATAACCTGACCGGTTACCGCCAATTGATTGAGAAACTTGGATTAAGAAAATAGGTCTCCTAAATCCGCCAGAGGCGGACTGGGAAGAGTCTTTATAATCTGAGTTTGAATTTAAAAATCAAATTTAAAATATAACTATTCCCAATGTTCCTTAAAGGATGTTGGGAATACCTGTTTTTAGACTACTGTTTTTTTTCTGTAAAGATTCTTTGTGCTTTTGCTCAATAGCGATAAGAACGTAGAAGAGTGCGACGCAACAGAAGCCTAATAGAAGCAATACAGCCTGGTTCATAAAAAAAAATGATAACAATATTTTTCAAAACAAATAGTTCTCTTTAGATAAGCAGGCCATGTGCCTGGAATTCTTTCCCCTTCGGGGGAATTAAAAGGGGGCTTTAAACTTCATATTATGTTACAACAACCCATTCGTAAAACATTTGATATAGGCGATGGCCGTATGGTTACTATCGAAACAGGCCGCCTTGCACGCCAGGCTCATGGTGCAGTTACTGTATCTAGCGGCAATTGTATGATACTTGCAACCGTAGTTGCTAATAAAGAACCTAAAGAGGGTCAGAGTTTTTTTCCGCTGTCTGTTGACTATGTGGAAAAATTTGCATCGGCTGGTCGTATACCTGGTTCGTTCTTTAAACGTGAATCGAAGATGAACGATTATGAAGTGCTTACTTCACGTTTGATTGATCGTGCCTTACGTCCTTTATTTCCCGAAGATTATTTATGTGAAGTGCAGGTGCTGATTACGTTGATTTCGAGTGATACCGAAGTTATGCCAGATTCAATGGCTTGCCTCGCAGCTTCTGCAGCATTAGCTATTTCTGATATTCCAATCAAAGAAATAATTTCAGAAGTTCGTGTGGCAAGAGTGGAAGGTGAGTTTATCGTTAATCCTACTCGATCTCAGTTAGAGATTGCCGATTTTGAATTTATGATTGCAGCTACCGATAAAAACCTGATGATGGTGGAAGGTGAAGCAAAAGAATGTCAAGAAGCCGATCTGATACAAGCATTAGTTATAGCACATGAAGCAATTCGTAAACAGGTAAAGGCACAAGAAGAGTTGCGTGATATGGTAGGTGCAAAACCAAAACGTGATTATAAAAAACCAGAGCAAGATGAAGCTTTGCGTGAGAAAGTATATGCCTATGCAAAACCGAAAGTGTATGAAATAGCAAAAAGTAAATTAGCTAAGCATGAACGGAGTGAAAAATTTTCTGCGTTGCATGATGAAGTGATGGAATACATAAAAACAGGTTTGTCCACAGGACCCAATGGGGAATTAAAAGAAGGCGAATCAATGCCTCCTCTCACAAAAAAATTGACGACTGCTTATTATAGCGACCTTCAATATTATGTGGT
Source organism: Bacteroidota bacterium (assembly GCA_031423175.1). GTDB lineage: Bacteria > Bacteroidota > Bacteroidia > Chitinophagales > Chitinophagaceae > VBAR01. Next base: position 19,413 of record JANPEU010000064.1, on the reverse strand, counting down.
TCGTGATATGATATTGGATGAAAAAGTACGCCTTGATGGACGTGGGCTTGAAGATATCCGTCCGTTGGATATGGAAGTGGATGCACTTCCTTCTCCGCATGGAGCTGCTTTATTTACCCGTGGTGAGACTCAATCTATTACAACCGTTACTTTGGGAACTGCCTTAGACGAAGTTTTAATAGAGAGTGCAGCCAAATCTTACGATTCAAAATTCTTTTTACATTATAATTTCCCACCGTTCTCAACGGGTGAAATAAAAATGATGAGAGCTCCTGCCCGTCGTGAAGTCGGACACGGAAATCTTGCCATGCGTTCTTTAAAACAAATGATGCCGACCGAAAATTTTGCTTACACAGTTCGTATTGTAAGTGATATTCTTGAATCAAACGGATCGTCATCTATGGCTACTGTTTGTGCTGCTTCATTAGCATTGATGGATGCTGGTATTCCATTTCCAAAACACGTAAGTGGTGTAGCAATGGGATTGATTTCGAAAGATGATAAATACGCAATTTTAAGTGATATATTAGGAGATGAAGACCATCTTGGTGATATGGACTTTAAAGTAACTGGAACAAGAGATGGTATTTGTGGTGTGCAGATGGATATAAAAGTAGATGGATTGAAAATGGAAGTGATGGAAAAAGCATTGGAGCAGGCACGTCATGGCCGTTTACACATTTTGGATGCAATGTATAAATGTATGCCTGCGCCAAGAAGCGAAGTGAAACCACATGCACCGCGAATGGTGAAAATGTTTGTTGAACGTGAATTTATTGGTGCTATTATAGGACCAGGTGGAAAAGTAATTCAGGAAATGCAGCGAGTAACGGGAACTACAATCAATATTGAAGAAGTAAACAATATGGGTGAAGTAAGTGTGTTTGGTGTAAACAAAGAAGGTGTAGCAAAAGCTGAAGCATGGATTAAGGGAATCGTTGCTGTACCCGTTGTGGGTGATGAATATGAAGCCACAGTAAAATCAATTATGCCGTTCGGTGCATTTGTAGAATTTATGCCAGGCAAACAAGGATTGGTACACATTAGCGAAATAAGTTGGAAACGTTTAGAAACACTGGAAGGAATCGTATTTGAAGGCGATGTGATGAAAGTGAAATTGATTGGTACAGATCCTAAGACAGGCAAATTTAAATTATCGAGAAAAATTCTGTTACCAAAACCAGAATTCAAACCAAGACCGGAAGGACCAATGCCACCGGCAAATAATTAATATTCCAAACCCCGACGATTCTGCCGGGGTTTGTTTTTCCATCGGGACGCTTTAAGCGGCCTGATGGTTATTATTTCACCAGCTTCAGTACTACTATTAAACTTTCGTTGCGTCGCACACTTGTACGTTCTGTAATACTATTCGGCATTTGCAACAGGCACTATTTTTGAAAAATCATTTATGGGTAACTACATTCAAGTACAATTTCAAAACATTACAATTGAGCAGTCTGAAATGCTAATTGCAGAATTATCACAACAAAACTTTGAAGGCTTTGAAGAATTGGAAACTTCTTTAAACGCATTTATCCCTGAAAAAGATTTTGATGAAACAGGTTTAAACGAAATTGTATCACAACATAATCTCAGTTTTCAAAAATCAATTATAGAAGAAACAAATTGGAACCAGGTTTGGGAATCGAATTTTCCACCAGTAATAGTTGATGACTTTGTTTCCATTCGTGCCGAATTTCACGAACCAATTAAAAACCTGGAGCATGAAATCATCATCACACCCAAAATGAGTTTTGGTACAGGTCATCATGCCACTACTTATATGATGTTGCAACAAATGCGTTGCATCGATTTTAATAAAAAATCCGTTTTTGATTTTGGTACCGGGACAGGTGTCTTGGCAATTCTTGCGGAAAAATTAAATGCAAAAAAAATTTTGGCAACAGATATTGATGATTGGAGTATAAATAATGCTACAGAAAATATCGCCAGAAATAAATGTTCTAAAATTGAAATCTATCGGTCAGCGATTGTACCAACAGCAACAAAATTTGATATTATACTTGCAAATATTAATAAGAATGTGATTGTAGAAAATCTTTCTGCTTTGAATGATCAACTAATGCCTAAAAGTACTTTATTATTAAGTGGATTATTAATTGATGATAAAGAGGATGTTTTAAATGTTGCAACAAGTTTAGATTTGAAAGTTTTCAACACGATTGAACGTAATAAATGGTTAAGCATCAGACTTCAAAATTAATTAATGATTAATATCCGGTTAATTTAAGATTACCCTTAAATCATTTTACCTTAAATTTGTCTTCATCAGCAGAACAGAAGTTTAATGAACGAACTCTTATTAATAATCCTTGCATATCTTATTGGCAGCATTCCATCAGCAGTTTGGGTTAGCCGTCATTTTTTTGAAATAGATATCAGGGACTATGGCAGCGGTAATGCTGGTGCAACAAATGTTTTTCGTGTATTAGGACCCAGATGGGGTACTTGGGTTATGATTGCTGACATGTTAAAAGGATTTATTTCTGTAAAACTTGCTTTTCTTCTTCCCCAATATTTCGATTCAGAAACTCAATTACAAAACCTGCAATTGGGTTTAGGTATGGCTGCAGTACTTGGCCATATATTTCCCATATGGGCAGATTTTAAAGGTGGTAAAGGCGTGGCAACATTATTTGGTATCGTACTTGGTATTTCGCCCTGGACCGCCATTTCATGTGTCGGTATTTTTGGTGTTGTCTTATATCTCACACGATTTGTTTCACTCAGTTCTATATTAGCAAGTGTTGCATTTCCCATTTTTATTTTGGTCATCTTCAATGTAGATAATCCGACTTATCGAATTTTTGCAGTAGCAATTGCATTATTAGTTTTATTGACACATCAAAAAAATATCGGCAGAATCTTAAAGGGGGTGGAAAGTAAAGTGCCAATCTTAAAACACCGCGACCGGCGCCGGCAAAAAAGGAAATCCCGACAACCTAATTGATCCATATCAATCTGCTTTTTTTTAAAGTATTAACTTTCTTCTGTTAAAACTCTAGCAAATATTTCTATTTGGTATAATCATTGAATTAATAGGAAAAACACATCAACATGATTAAGAAAATTTTCTTTTCTGCTGTTATTTCAGCAACAATTGTTGCTTGTTCAACAAATGCTGTAACAGGCCGTAAGCAATTTAAATTAGTACCTGAATCAGAATTGCAAACAATGGCTACATCGCAGTATCAGCAATTTCTTTCAAGTAATAAAGTTTTAAACAATACAGTAAATAAAGATGCAGAAATGGTACGCCGGGTGGGGCAGCGTATTGCAAATGCAGTTACTTCTTACTATACAGAAATTGGCAAACAGGATTTACTCAAAGGCTTTAAATGGCAATACAATCTGGTTGAAAATAAAGCAGCAAATGCATGGTGTATGCCCGGCGGTAAGATTGTTGTTTATACTGGATTATTACCAATTACTCAAAATGAAGCAGCATTAGCTGTTGTGATGGGGCATGAAGTAACTCATGCTATTTTTCAACATGGTAATGAAAGAATAAGTCAGGGTTTGATTCAATCGTTAGGTGGCGTAGCATTACAAGTAGCAGTGGCAAACAAACCCACCGAAACTCAAAATCTTTTTCTTGGAGCTTATGGTGCTGGAACGGCTGTAGGAGTTTTGCTTCCTTTTTCCAGAAAGCATGAATTAGAAGCTGATCGATTTGGAATTCGTTGGGCAGCCATGGCTGGTTACAATCCTCAGGAATCAATAGCACTTTGGGAAAGAATGGAAAATGCGTCACAGAATGGGCAGAAACCACCCGAGTTTTTAAGTACACACCCGGCGGAAGGACATAGGATTGAAGAATTAAAAAAGTATATGGATGAGGCTATGAAATATTATAAACCAATTGGAACAGTAAAATAATTTGAAATAAGTATCAAAAAGACCGCTTTTTCAATCAAAAGCAGTTTTTTATTTTTAAAATGCCTTTGCCTTTAAAGCAATTGGGGTTACCTTTGCAGTCCCCTTGATTTGAAAACTCCTCAATAGAGCCATTATTACAGGTTAAGTTGAGGGAACCTTTAAAATTTCTTCACAATATGTCACAAACACTTTTTGAAAAATTAGAATTGTCCGAAGAAAAAAATCTCTTAATTCAAGGCTTACCCTCATCAATCGAAAAACAGTTTAGTAAACTTTCATTTGCAAAAAACGTAACACCCCTGCTCAAAAGCAGAAAGATTGACTTTGCCCTGGTGTTTGCAGTAAGTGAAAATCAATTGAACGGTATTTTGAAAGAGGTGATGCCTGCTTTAAAAGATGAAACCAAACTTTGGGTTGCATTTCCAAAAGCTACTTCCAAAATTGTAACAGATTTGTACCGCGAATGCAGTTGGAATAAACTGACTGACGAAGGTTACGGATGTATTTGCAGAGTGGAATTAGACCATGTTTGGAGAGCCACAAGGTTTAGTAAAGGCGATTTCGAAAGCTCTGGTATTTTTATAGAAAGCCGTGCTGCTATCGCTGTCTGATTAGATTAAAAATATTGTAAAGGTTTGTTGTTAAAAACAGCAAACCTTTTTTTATTTTCAGCAATTCTTATTTTACTTCTAAAAAAATGGTATGACTTATTTAAATATTGAAATAAAAGCAAGCAGCAATAACTCTGATAAAATCAGAAACTATCTTTTAGAAAATAATGCTCAATTCAAAGGAACGGATTTACAAACCGACACTTATTTTAATGTAAATAACGGTAGATTGAAGTTGCGGGAAGGAAATATTGAAAATAATTTAATTTTTTATGAACGCAACAATCAGGCTGGACCGAAAAGTTCAAATTTTGTGTTAACCAAAATACAGGAGCCTGATAAGTTGAAAGAAAGTTTAATAAAAGCAAATGGGATAAAGGTTGTTGTAAAAAAGAAAAGAGAAATTTATTATATCGCTAATGTAAAATTTCATATTGATGAAGTGGAAGGGCTTGGGTCTTTTGTGGAAATAGAAGCTGGGAATATGATCGCTGAATTAACGAAAGATGAATTGCAAAAGCAATGTGAGTTTTATATGCAGCAATTTGAAATTGCAGAAAAGGATTTAATTGAAATTTCTTATAGTGATATGTTAATTGAAAAACAGGAGTTATCGTAAAATAACAGTTCCCGTTTTTTTACTGATTACTGTTTCCATTTTTTTTAAATGCTCATGTGTACTATGCAGCATTTGTCTTTCATCATCAGTATGTGGTTTCTCAAGGTCTGCCTGATTTTCATGTAACATTTTTTTAATCTTCCGAAGCTTTAGATAATTCATGGCCGAATCTACTTCTATATGTGTTATGTCTTCTTCTGTCTTTAAATAATTTTGTAACTCTTTTTCATTCTCCGGGTCAACTGCCTTTTTAAAATCTTCATAACTCATTTCAAATAGACTTTTCTGATAACCGGTTGCCTGGCTGAATTCGCTTTTCCAATGTTCGCTTTCGTCATACGGCAAATTTAATAATGAAACTGCCAATGTACTGAGCTTTGTATCGGTATGGTAAATGAAGAAAGATTTATTGACCGTTCCTGTATTTTGTTTCAGCAGGTTTTTATAGATATTAAATAGATTAATGATATCTGTATTATCAATTAAAGAATCATCCACCATTTCTTCCAGCATATACTCGGCAACTGATTTTATTTCATCATATTTTTTTATGCCATGTTCCAATAAAACTCTTGCAACTTCACGTTCCTGTAATTCATCTTTAAAAAGCAAGGAAAAAGTTTTGTCATCATAGTCAGTAGCTTCGGCTTGCTTCGCATTTTCTTCAAAATGTTTTGCTTCTTCAAAGGGTAATTTCTTTTCTTGCGTTGAAATTTTATTCCGGATAAATTTATTGACCAATGCATGCAAACCCGCTTCATCAATCTTTAAAATTTCCGCACACTGTTTTATATAATCCTGTTGCTTGGTGAAGTCTTCGGCTTTGTTAATCCGGGAGATCGTTTCAGCAATTGCATTTACAACTTCCGATTTCTTTGTGGAGTCAGCTCCAGCATCTTTTAATGATATGCCCAATTGAAAAATGATAAAATCTTTTTTATTTTTTTCAATAAACTCTTTAAAAACAGTGGCGCCTACTTTATTTACATAACTGTCCGGATCTTCGCCATCGGGAATTAATACCAGTTTTACATTCAGTCCTTCCTCCAAAGCCATATCCATACCTCGTAATGCAGCTTTTACACCAGCAGCATCACCATCATATAATATGGTAAGATTTTTCGAATATTTTTTAACTAACCTTAATTGGTCAGTTGTTAACGATGTGCCGCCACTTGCCACCACATTTTCAATTCCAGCCTGATACAATGAAACCACATCGGTGTATCCTTCTACTAATAAGCATTCATTAGCTTTATCAATTGCCTGTCTTGCAAAATAAGAACCATAGAGTAATTTACTTTTTACATAAATTTCGTTTTCTGGGGTATTAATATATTTTGGTGCTTTATCATTGGTCTTAAGTATTCTTGCTCCAAAGCCAAGCACTTTGCCACTTGAATTATGGATGGGAAAAATAACTCTGCCACGATAATTATCAACCAACTGTTCATTCCGATCTACAACTAATCCTGTTTTTAATAAAAGTTCCGGATTGTATTGTGCCGCTAATGCCGCTTTCGCAAAACTATCCCGTTGCTCCGGCGAATAACCCAGTTGAAATTTTTTAATGATATCTTCCCGGAATCCTCGTTCTTTAAAATAACTTAATCCAATGTCCTGACCTTCTTCAGTTTCAAAAAGTTGATCGGAAAAATATTGCTGCGCAAAATTGTTGATAATAAAAAGACTGTCTGCTGTAAGCTTTACTTCCTTCTGCTCATCCGTGGCAAAAGTTTCTTCTACTTCAATACCATATTTAGTGGCCAGCCATTTTAAAGATTCGTAGTAAGAGTATTTTTCATGCTCCATTAAAAAACTAATGGTATTGCCACTTCGGCCACATCCAAAACATTTATAAATTTCTTTTGCCGGAGACACAGTAAACGATGGTGATTTCTCATTATGAAAAGGGCAAAGACCTAGATAGTTTACACCGCGTTTTTTTAATTTAATAAAACCACCAATTACCTCAATAATATCAAGGCGGCTGAGAATTTGCTGTATGGTAGTTGGAGAAATCATTTTAGACGGACTGCGAATGTCGTTAATGGATCACAAATAATAAAATTAACCTTGCCAATTTTAGAAATTTGGGTAAGCAACTGATAATTATTTTATTTCGATCTGAATATTAAACCTGTTGACCTATTTTGTGTCTGTAAAACTTATAATACTGCAAAATGAGAAAATTCCTGCTTTTCCTGTCCTTGCTTTTTATTTTTGTTACTTCCTGCGATCCTGACAGAAACCACTCAGCCAATAAACAGAAGGATGTATTGGTTCCGGTTTATACCAGCAATACATCAGGCATCAAAACGATTTCAGCTGTTGCCGCCCGACCTACCGTCAATGCCGGCAAAATTTACGTATTGGGAAATCTTATTTATCAGGTGGAGGAGGACAGTGGCATTCATGTTATTAATTATTCCAATCCTACTGCTCCGCAAAAGCTTGGTTTTATCCGTTCATTTTTATGCAAAGAACTGGCTGTAAAAAACGGATTGATATATACAAACAATTTCAGTGACTTGGTGGTAATAGATGCAACCAATATTAATAACGTAAGAGAAATTGCAAGAACGGCTTCGGTGTTTCCGGATCTTGCATTGCAGTATCCCTCAAAACCCCACAGATTCACAACCGTTTATTTCGAATGTCCCGATCCTGAAAAAGGTATTATTATAGGGTGGGAGCTAAAACACGACATGCAGGTAAAATGCTGGCGGTAAAAAAGATAATCTGGAAATAAAATATTTAATAAAAGCTGAAATCAAATTATATGAAGAAAAGAATTTTATTAGTTACAACTTTTATTTCACTCGTTTTTCTTAATAGCTGTACAAAAGAATCTGCCGCAGGTGCATCGCAGGCAGGAGCTGGTGGTTCTACTGCCCGCTTTACTATTGCAGGCAATTATTTATATGTGGTGGATAATACAAGTCTCAAAGCATTTGATATTTCAAATGCGGGCACAGCCCCGGTATTAAAATCAACTACAGATGTTGGAATAAATATCGAAACCATTTTTCCTTACCAGGATAAATTATTTATCGGTTCATCCATGTCTATGTACATTTATTCGCTTACCAATCCGGAAAAACCAGCACGGCTTGCAAAAGCAGATTACCAGGTAAGAATGAGCTGCGACCCCGTAGTAGCAAAAGATAGTACAGCCTATGCCACATTAAATGCAGGCGGACCCTGCGGTGGTGGCATGAGTGCATTGGTGGTGTATGATATAAAAAATATAAATGAACCAAAATTGAAAACAACTTTTCCTTTAACCGTACCGCGGGGTTTAGGTATACAGGACAGTGCATTGTATGTATGCGAAGGCGCAGGTGGCTTACTGGTTTTTAATACACGCAATACCTATGCACCACAATTGCTGCGTACCATCAGCGGCGAAATTTTTTATGACGTGATACCATATAATAATTTATTAATTTGTCAGGTAAGCACCGGCATTTCATTGTACGATATTTCAAACCGCCACCAACCCGTATTCATTTCAAGAATTTTAAACTGACGAATGAGAAAATATTGCTGTTGCCTTGTTTCATTAGTGTCTTTTTTTATTTACCCGTCCAGACTACTACTCTCATCGCCGGTTATTCCGTTGGCTGTCTTCTTTACTTTCAGTAATCCGATTCGGCAATTTGCAGTCAATCTTTCTTTTTTCAAACTCTTCAAATTGCGAAGCTGTTTAAATATTTCAATTGCATTTATTATTTTACTAATATCTTTTTTTTCAACTAATATTTCAGCTCAGGAAAAAATTAAAAGAGAAGCAGTTGATTTTCCTCAATTGAGTTTACGTACAAGTCTTACTTCTTATTTAGATGAAGACGCTGGAATAATGCTGGGTGCAAATTACCGGTGGACAGAAAAATTTTCGGTATCCTTCGAACCCACTTATATTTTTTACAGTCCTTACTTACAGGACAATCTCAACAGTGAAATAGTAAAACCCATAGGATATAAATTCCGTACCGATATAAAATATCACTTTCCACAACGTATTTTCTGGAATATGGAAGTCTTTATTGCGTCTGAATTTCACTATAAATTTACCCGTACAAAACGCAGCGATGTATTTGGAATAAATTGTATTGGCGGCAACTGCGCCTATTTTCAAAATGCCCGTTATACAGAAACAAAAAAAGAAACAGGCGGACTTTTAAAAGTGGGAGTAATTGCGCCCATAGCTTCTAAAAAAAATGATCGTTGGTTTCTTGAATTGTACGGCGGCTTTGGCTACAAACAGATGAAATTTAAAGAAACAGATTTGCCTGTTGGTGGTTCTTTCACAAATCCACCCACAAGAAATTTTTTGAATTTTACGGGTAGTACCAACAGAAATGATTTTAGTTACCCCATGCTGCCCGGCGGACTAAAACTGATTTTTATTTTGAAGTAGTTCAATGTTAAAAAAAACTTCTGCTAATTGTTTGCTGTTACAATAAACTGTTTTAACTTACTTACATCTTTTTACCCCGCCAATCATCCTTTTTAAAACTACTACACACCCAACGGGAAACTAACTGCAAGTGGCAGTAATAGAAGTTCTTTTATTCCTTCACCTTTTAAATTTAAATCCCATGGTTACAGTTGACATCTCACAGCTTACCGCGGAATGCAACACTTGGAGAGAAGCATTGCGTTCCGGTCGTGAAGAATTTAATAACGACAAATCCCGCCTTCAAATGGCAGCTACACAAAACCTCTCCAAAGAAAACCTTAAACAGGTAGAACATCTCCACAATCAGTTTCACATTCAGCTCATCAACATTCACGATCTCAAGCAATCAATTAAGGCTCACGACAGAAAAGTTCAGTTTGAAGCATCTGCGAATGCTGGTCAGGTGTATGAAGAAACACTGGAAGAACATGAAAGCTTGAACGATGAATTTGAAAATCTTCAACAAACGTTGAAAGACTTGCGTGAAGAGTTTAATGATTTTTTGAGTCGAACGAGTTAGTTCTATAGGTAATAGGTTTATTAAGTTAAATAGGGGATTAGGTTAATTTAGTTACTCAATGGAATGTTTTTATAATTGAACTAAAAAGCCTGATTAGTCAATTTACGAATCAACTAATCAACTAATCAACTAATCAACTAATCAACTATTAATTTTCTTACACGATTGCTCACAACTAAAAATTTACAACTATGCCGGAATTTGATACTTCACATGTAAAAAATATTGTCTTGCTGGGTCATGCTGGCTCTGGTAAGACATCATTGGCGGAGTGCATGCTCTACGAAGCAGGCATTATAACCCGCAAAGGAAATATTGCCGAACGAAATACAACAGGAGATTACCACGAACTGGAACAGGAACGTGGTAATTCTATTTTTAGCAAACTCATGCACACGAAATGGCGAGGGTATAAAATAAATATTCTTGATACGCCGGGTTATAGTGATTTTGTAAGCGAAGTAATATCTGCATTGCGTGTAGCTGATACGGGTGTTATGTTATTAAATGCTATAGCTGGGGTAGAAGTTGGTACCGACATTATTTGGGAATACACAGAAAAGTTTAAAACTCCTATGATTTTTGCAGTAAATAAATTGGACGATGACAATGCTGATTTTGATAAAACAGTAAACGAAGCAAAAAGTCATTTTGGAAATAAAGTAGTGGTGGTCCAATATCCAAAACAAATTGGCGTAGGCTTTCATGAAATAATAGATGTACTGCGTATGACGATGTATAAATTTAATGATACTGGCGGCAAACCTGAAAAATTGGCAATTCCGGATGATGAAAAAGAAAAAGCTGAGAGATTGCATAAAGAACTTGTGGAAGCAGTAGCCAGTAATGATGAAAACCTGATGGAAAAATATTTTGATAAAGGCGAACTGGATGAGGATGAAATAAAAGAGGGAATGAAGAAGGCAATGATTAATCATGACATATTTCCCTTGTTTTGTTTAAGTGCTGAAAGGAATATGGGCAGCGGAAGATTGATGGGCTTTATAGATAATGTATGCCCAAGTGCAAATGAAATGCCACCACAAAAAACAAAATCTGATATTTCGTTACCATGTGATGCAAACGGACCCGCTTGTATTTTTATTTATAAAACAGTAAGTGAACCACATGTAGGTGAGCTTTCATTTTTTAAAGTATATAGTGGTACGGTAAAAAGTGGAATGGATTTAGAAAATGAAACGACAGGCGTTTCAGAAAAACTAAATCAACTTTTTTTAGTAGAAGGGAATAAACGGACATCCGTAAATGAGTTAGTTGCTGGTGATATTGGTGCTACCTTAAAATTAAAAAATACACATACGAATAACACCTTGCATGTTCGGGGTAAAAATTATGATTTACCACCAATAGAATTCCCGGCATCGAATATGACCGTCGCTATTGAGCCTGCAAAAAAAGGAGAAGAAGAAAAACTTTCTATTGCATTGCATCAGCTTCGTGAAGAAGACCCGACATTGAAAGTGGAAGTATCCGGTGAGTTGAAACAAACATTAATACATTGCCAGGGAGATATGCACCTGGCTGTTGCTAAATGGAAAATAATTCACAATCATAAATTGGAAGTGAAATTTGAAAAGCCCCGTATTGCATACCGGGAAACGATTCGTAAAGTGGCAGACGCAAATTACCGGCATAAAAAGCAAAGTGGTGGTTCAGGTCAATTTGGAGAAGTGTATATGCGGATAGAACCCTGGTATGAAGGTATGCCCGAACCAAAAGATTTTAATGTTCGTGGAAGAGATACACATGATTTGGAATGGGGGGGTAAATTAGTTTTTTATAATTGTATCGTTGGTGGTGCTATTGATATACGGTTTCTTCCATCTATTTTAAAAGGAGTGATGGAGAAAATGCACAATGGTCCGCTCACGGGTTCGTATGCACGGGATATACGTGTATGCGTATATGATGGAAAAATGCACCCCGTCGATAGTAATGATATATCATTTAAGATAGCAGGGCTTCAGGCATTCCGAAGTGCTTTTCAACAAGCCGACCCACAGTTACTGGAACCCATTTATCATTTGGAAGTTTCATGTCCCGACGATTTAACCGGTGCTGTAATGGGAGATTTGCAAAGCCGCCGTTCAATAGTAGAAGGAATAGACAGCGATGGACATTTTCAAAAAATACTTGCAAAAGTTCCGTTAGCTGAATTGGATGGCTATTCATCTGCATTGAGAAGTTTAACACAGGGCAAAGCAAGATTTACTATGGCATTTAATGGTTACGAAGCTGTACCGTTTGATTTGCAAAGAAGATTGATAGATGATTATGCTAAACATACTAAGGAAGAATTTGCATAATAGGTTGAAGAATTTTTTTTAAAAAGAACGGAGTCTTCTCTCCCGAAGGAAGATTCCGTTTTGATTTTTGCAAACAAGTCAGCTTTACAGAAAAGGATTTTTTTATTCAAACAACGGCATCATCGCCATGTCTGGATTTTCCGATTCACAAAATAAAACACCAATTCCAATTTCACCTTTGTATAAACTATTATTCCGTAATTGAGGAGACGTTAAATTTTTAAGTAACATTTTATTTAATCTTTTTACAGAATCCAGATACTTTTTATCATGTATAGTTTTATAAAGCCCAAGTGTGGAGTAGGCCATACCGGCTGTACCGCAACAAAGATTACAATTACTACCATGAGTTGGTTTCAAATAATGATTAGATAATTTTTCTGCAACACGTATAAACTTTTCATCTCTAAAATATTGATAAGCGAGCATCCATAAATAAGAATGTCCGGCACTGCCATTGCACCACCCATGCCATGGTGTGTTATCTGTAATGGAATAAGGCCAATGAATGCTGTTATCTTTTTCAACTGCACAACTCAGCAACTCTTCCATACGTATTAAAAAATTACCAGGTAGTTTGCGGTTGGCGGTATTACACCAGCGTAAACTAGCATATAAAAAACCAGCCCATCCATGAGCAATTCCAAAATTGCCAATTTCGTTTGGACCATTCATTGGATGAAAGCTATCTATCTGTGACCATAATTCCTGTATTATTGAATCTGCGAGATTCTCAATGGGTGCAGTATTGATTCCTTTCCGGCTGTTTAATTCACGTAAAAGTTGTGAACATCCAATCAGTATTCCTGTTTTACCCAGCGCCAGATCTATTTTATCACAAGGTTGTTTTGCAGCTGTTAAAAAATCTTTTAAGCTTTTTGACAGTGCATAAAAATCACCTTTTGCATTACTGATTAAAGCCTGAGTAAGATAAACACCAACCGGCGAATGATAGAGAGATCTTTTACCAACAGACTCGGCATCTAAACCAATCGAAGGAGAATAAAAACCAGTATTAAAATTATTTTCAAATTGAGTTGCACGGTTTATCCATATATCAGCCAGACTTGCAAGAGATGGATCCTGACGAATGCAGGCCATTCTGTAATACATATATGCAATACCTGCGGCTCCGTATTTTACTGAGCTGGTTGGAACGGCTTGAAGCCCTTTTTCAATAAAATTTGAATTCCAACCATATTTCCGGATTAGAAAATCAGAAAATGCAGGTACTCCATTTTCCCGGTTAACTGAAAAAAAATCTGGATTTGAAATAAGAGTGTCCCTTACTTTTTTCAAAGCAATAGCAAAATGTTTTAAGGATGCATATCTTTTTTCGGGGTTTTTTGAAAGTGCTTTTGCAAGAATTGCTTCAAGCTCTTCAGGGAAATTTAAATCATGTTTGATAAATGGAACCGGTTCATCATTTATAACTTGCCGGTACAGTTTTGATCCTTCTGCAGAAAAATCAAGATAATCGTGACCGGTTAACAGCTTATAGATTAAAACAGCAACAGAATATTGTTCACCTTTCTCCGTAAGTACTGTTCGCTTTTCATTGTTTACAAGTGATATTGCAAATTCAGGTTCATAATAAAATCCCGTACCGCCTCTCTGAATTTGATTTTCATTTTCTTTTTCTGCAGCATAACCATAGTCAATAATTTTTACCAGGCCTTTTTCTGAAATAAAAATATTGGGTGGATGAATATCGCCATGTATGACTCCCTGTTGATGTAAATGATAAAAAGCGTCAACAACAGAAATAGAGATATCAATAAGCTTCCTGACATTTTTCCGTGTGGTAACATTCCGGCAGGTATTTGCTTCACGAATGCAGGTAAGTCCGGTACACCACTCCATTATGATATAAAGTATTTCATCCTGAACACCATGTTCTATCAATGCCGGGTTTACCAAGCCATCAAGTCGCTGATATATTTTGAGTTCATTATAATACATTGCTTTTACATGATTATTCACTGAGGCTCTCAGTATTTTTAACGCAAATAATTTTCCCGAAGTATCTTTCACCTGATACACTTCAGTATCCTCAAGCCCGAAACATTTTTTTTCAACTGTATAAGCACCAAATGTATCATTCTTACTGAGCAGTGATTTTTTTACCGGGTTATCCAGATTAGTATAAGGAATCAGGAGTCCCGACTTTTTCATATTCATCAGAAGGGCAAAAGTTTCATCAGCAAGATGAAGTGGATCGTCCTGATGCGATGCGGCATAAGTATAAATAACTTCAGAAATTGTTTTAGGTGTTTTAAATTCCTGGAGCAAGGCTGCAAACTGGTTGCTTAATACTTTACTTTTGGTTCTTGAGTGATGATTCGAAATAACAATATCTCCCTCTTCATATTCAAATGTATTTTTCAGATAATCATCTATGTCAGTTACCGGCGTAAATTGCAGTCCATCCACTAATACAAAAAGTTCATTTGGTTTCATTCTCAAATTTAAATTGATATCGGTTAAAATTAATTTACAGAACTCCAGCTATTGATATCTATTCCTGCGGATAATAGTTTGGCCCTGATAAAAGCTATAGACTCGTTCCAATTCATATTGCCGGTCTTCGATTGAATAATTGCAAGTGCAAGTTCATCCGTAAGTATTGTTCTCCAGCTACTCGGTTCTATTCCTTCAGGAAAATTAACAGGATACGGA
This sequence comes from Bacteroidota bacterium, assembly GCA_031423175.1. Taxonomy (GTDB): domain Bacteria; phylum Bacteroidota; class Bacteroidia; order Chitinophagales; family Chitinophagaceae; genus VBAR01. Next base: position 4,289 of record JANPEU010000064.1, on the reverse strand, counting down.
TCTACACCCTGTGACAACAAGCCTTTTTTATCTGTTTGTGCTGTAAAAGGTACACCCTGCGGTGTGTAACTGCCAAATTCATTTTCGAGTAATCGTGATGTTTCAAGTACGGCTTCTCTGGTTTCAAAATATACAACCATCTTGTCGGGCCGTAGTAACCCCTGTAATTTACTTCCGGTTTTAAAACTTATAGCATCTGAAGCTGTGATGATTGGTATTGATTTTATAAAAACAGAAGGCAAATCAGCAATAAGTGGACTGATATAAAGTTTATAAATTTCAGAACCCGAAGATACAGGGGCCGCAGTTTTCCGAGGACGCATCCAGGATAACCATCCTCTTTCTTCCGAAGTAAGTGAATAATTCCAGTTGGAGTTAAGATCTTTTTTTAAGCCTTCATCTGCATTTTTAAATAAAAATTCTTTTGTAGTATGTTCCGTTAAAGCAGAAAAAATATTTCTTCTTTGATAATCCCATGGTATTGTATTAAAAGTATAAAGGCGGTTAGCCAGCGATTTTACATCGGGTTCATTTAATAGCAGTGCGTACTGAATAGCCGCCATCGATAACGCTGATAAATAATCAGGAATTTTATTCTCTTCAAAAATTGTTTCACCATATAATGCAGATACAGCTAAAGAGCCCCCCACAAACTGATTATTCCATTCTATTTCCAGAATATTATCAAGTACCAGTCTGGCGATGCTTTCATTACTGGCTTGTGTAGCAGCTGTTGTAAAATAATGCGGAAGTAGATTGGAATATTGCAAATGAAAATAGAGCATTGCAACTTCCCGGTATGCAATTTTAACTGTAAGCCCAGGAGAAGAAATCAGTGGCTGAAAAAACCCATAAATTTCAGGTTCTTCATACTGGTTTACGAGCAACTCTTTTTCTTTTTGATTCAATTGGTTCCATTCAACCAACCGATATGCAGAACCCTGCCTGAATTTTTCATTGAGCAAAAAACGGCATCTCACATCATATATTTATAGATGAAAAAATAGTATCCGGCTGATCCGGCAAAATGGCAATTTATAAAATCAGCGCAATGAATCAGGCAGCAAAATTTGATTTACTTTCTTTTACCTGCATTTCTATCAGCGATGCTTTTAATTCCATCAGTAGATTTGAATTTATTCTGTCCGTTCCGTTATCTTTAATTAAGTTAATACCATCAAATTCTGCATCAGGAGAAGTAGCTGTACATCTGTCGCAATCGCTTACACCAGCCATACAATCGGGTGAAGTAGCAGTACATCTGCCGCAATCGCTAACACCAGCCATACAATCAGGTGAAGTAGCAGTACATCTGCCGCAATCGCTTACAGCACCCTCACAATCAGGAGAAGTAGCCGTACATCTGGAACAATCACCGCAATCACTTACACCGCCCATACATTCGGGGGAAGTAGCTGTGCATCTGCCGCAATCAGAAACAGCATCGCATTCTGCATTCATGTACTGATGCTTAAATTCAGTATGCTGTAAATTAATAACCATGTTCTTACTTTCAAGTACTTGTTCTTTAATCGGAGGAACAACAATCATAAGGTCCTTAATTCTGAAATTTTTCATTTTAATAATTTTAAGTGTTTAAAAATTTTTTAATTCCAATCTTCAGGAATAAACTCAAATGCTTAAATAAGCAGATTGTACCATTAGTAATCACCGGGGGTTTTTACTGAAATAATATTCAAAATTTTTACAGAGGGGGGAATCAAACTCTGTCCAAACTTAATTAATCGCCCCGATAAATCAAAATATTAATTTCTTCATACCAGTTTAGTTAAATATAGATTGAAATGAATAAATTTAGAATTAGTTTCAACAGGTAATATTTCAGATATTCAAATAAATTATTTTATCTGGTATCAGCAGGGTTTAATTCTATCAGAAATGCCTGAACATTTCTGCCGGAAATGAGAAAGCCTGATGCATTTAATCAAGTAATGAATATGATTTTTTTGCAGTTTAAATGGATACGTATATTAATATTTATGAAATGAAAAAAGCAACTTCAATTCTCTTGTTTATTTTTTTTTGGAATCTTTCCTTTGGGCAGGGTGGTCAAAAGATTGATGTCGATAACCTTCTAAAAGAACTTAATCAGGAAAAAAATGACTCAGCCAGGGTTGATATCCTGAGAGAGCTGAGCGAATTTTACCGATTCCAGAATCCAGATTCTTCTTTATTGCTGATACAGCAAGCTTTGGATCTGGCCATTAAAACCCGTTATTACTTCGGAGAAATTAAAAGTTTATTTACAAAAGGCAAAATATTTGTTTCATTGGGAAATTATCCAAAGGCACTGGATTTGTATTTACAGTCCCTTGCTATAAGTGAACGAATTAAAAGCCCGGTGTGGATTGGCATTAATTCAAATTATATTGGTGAACTCTATACATTCGAGAACGATTATATAAATGCACTCAAATATTATAATAATGCAATTTCAATTGCTAAGAAAAATAAATTTTATTCAATAGAGGCCACGGCTTATTATAATATTACCCGAATCTATGAAAATAAAAACGAGCTGGATTCTGCAAAGAGGTATGGTTTGAAAAGCATGGAGACAATTCTGCTTGCCAAAGATGTTTATATGATTGCCCGGATATACAATACACTGGGAAGTATTTCTTTTAAGACTGCAGAAATAAATAAAGCAATGGAATATTATCGGAATAGTCTCTTTTATGCAAAAGATGTAGATGATAATTTCTCCTACTGTGTTGCCAATCTCGGGATAGCAAAAATTTTTCAGAGCAGGGGACAGATAGATTCAGGTCTTTATTATGCAAGGCAGTCATTATACATTTCAAAAAAAATAGGTTTCATGAAGCAGGTCATTGATGCCAGCAGTTTTTTATCTGATCATTTTAAAATGCGGGGTATGTTCGACAGTGCTCTCGCCATTAAAGAAATTTATATAGAAGCAAAGGATTCCCTTATCAGCCAGGATAAAATTGCCGGGTTTCAACGGGTTTCTTTTGAAGATCAGTTAAAGAGAAAAGAAATGGAGCAGGATCGGATAAAATACCGGAACAGTATTAAAACTTCTATTCTTTTTATCGGGCTGGCAGGTTTATTAACACTTGCCTTTGTACTCTGGAGAAATATCAGAATAAAACAAAAAGCAAACCTGTTGCTTTTTGCACAAAAACTTGAAATTGATGGTCAAAAAGCAAAAGTAGAAGAATCGTTTAAGGAGTTGACATTAACACAGGCCCAGCTTATTCAGTCAGAAAAAATGGCTTCACTTGGAGAACTCACAGCTGGGATTGCACATGAAATTCAAAACCCGTTAAACTTCGTCAATAATTTTTCAGAAGTAAGTACGGAATTAGTTGATGAAATGAATGACGAAATTGAAAAAGGGAATATTGAAGTGGCAGCACAAATTGGGCAGGATTTAAAACAGAATCTGGTAAAAATAAATCATCACGGCAAAAGAGCAGGTGATATTGTAAAAGGTATGTTGCAACATAGCCGAACCAGCAGTGGACTAAAAGAACCGACAGACATTAACGCCCTGGCTGATGAGTATTTACGTTTAGCATATCATGCTCTTCGGGCAAAAGATAAAACTTTCAATGCGACTATGAAAACAGATTTTGATGAAAGTATTGGAAACATCAATGTTATTTCGCAGGATATTGGTAGAGTGATTTTGAATTTAATTACCAATGCATTCTATGTAGTCAACGAAAGGAAGAACCAGAGTCCTGAAGGTTATGAGCCAACTGTAACTGTAAAGACTCTAAAGAATCCCGCCTTGCGGGACAAGGGGGCTGAGGTTTTGATTTCTGTAATAGATAATGGCAACGGCATTCCTAAAAAGGTATTAGATAAAATTTTTCAACCATTCTTTACCACCAAACCAACAGGTCAAGGAACAGGATTAGGTTTGAGTTTGAGTTATGATATTGTAAAAGCACATGGTGGAGAGTTGAAGGTGGAAACGAAGGAGGGTGAAGGTTCAAACTTTACAATCATTTTACCAATAACTAATTCTTAAAATACTTTTTATATGGAAGAAGTTGTTTTAAAAAATATTCCTCAACCAGACTACCAGCATTTGCTAGTAAAAATTTCTGATACCTACCAGTCTGGACAGGTAAAAGCGACACAGGCTGTAAACACCCAATTACTGGAAACCTACTGGCAAATAGGCCAGCACATTGTTGAGTTTGAACAAGGTGGAAACGTAAGGGCTGAATATGGCAAGGCACTGATTAGCACTTTAGCCAAAGACCTTTCATTACTGCATGGCAAGGGTTTTAGTG
>JANPEU010000063.1:0-3095 GCA_031423175.1 Bacteroidota bacterium | reverse complement strand
CCTTTTTCCTGTACAGCAAAGGCTTTATTTCTTGCGATATAAATTGCAATTTCTCCGGCTTCTAATCCGGGTGGGTAACGTTCATCTGTATCGCTAACAATCGATTCAAATGGAATTTCTGCCCATTCCAATAATTGTTTTCTACGGGGTGATTGTGAAGCTAAAATAATTTTTTGCATGTTTCAAAGATAAAATTTGAAAAAGAACATGGATAAAATTCCGGTAAGCATAATAAATTTTGCAAGGCTGCTGAGCGTATGAAAATCTTTTTCATTTTTTGATTTGCGAAGCAGGTATAAAAAATAAATCAATGGTACTATTATCAATACAACACTATAAGCAATTGGCAACCACCATTTATACTGCAGTACATAAAACTGAAGAATGGCAATAGCAGCTATTAACACAGAGAGCCATACTGCCATATAAACTTTTGTAGCATTTACTCCCCATACAATCGGCATGGTTTTACATCCATGCTTTGCATCGCCCTGCATATCTTCCATATCCTTTACAGCTTCACGTATCAGTGATATAATAAAGGCAAAGCCAGCATATAAAAATCCAAACCGGATGATTCTTACTTTTATTTCCTGTGAATGTCCCGAGCCTGGCCATACTTCTGCAAGCATTAAAATTAAAATGACCCAGGCCGTCAATAAGGATATTAAAATATTTCCTGATAATAATTTTCGTTTTAAAGAAACCGAATATCCAAATAGCAACATGACACAAATTGTATTGGCTAGCGGTATAAACCATAATCGGGTTCGCCACCATATATATGCACTTAGTAAAACACCAATTGTACTTAGTGCAAAATGCCAGGCAATAGCCCAACGCCGGGAAATAATTGAAGCTACAGCATTGCCACTAGGTTTATTAATCTGATCAATATTCACATCAAAATAATCGTTGATGATATAACCAGCAGCCGCAATACAAATGGAAGCTGCGGTAAGCAAATAATAATTCAGTCCGCTTATTATTGGCAACTGACCCGCTTTAGAAAGTACAGAATGAAGAATGTATTGGTGAAATAAAAATTGAGTGAGTGCAATAAAAAAAAGATTGAGCGGCCGGGTTGTTTTAATAAAAGCAGCTATCAATCTCATGCAGTTGGTTTATTTTTTGGAAAGATACTTAGAGAGAACGGAATTTGGAATTCGTAATTTGGAATTTGGAATTTGCCAGCCGGCTGGCAGCTTGAGGTTTAGTTTTGTAATTCTCCTAATTACCAATTCCAAATTCCCAATCCCTGTACTCCTCACCTACTAACCACATCCGTTCCATAATTCCATTTACTTTGCACTTTCAAAACTTTTTCTATTATATCCCGTACACAACCAAAACCGCCATCGATTGGTGAAATATAATGAGCTATATCTTTTATTTCGGTTACAGCATCTGCAGGGCATGCACTTACACCGCAAAATTTCATTGCTTCCAGATCGGGTAAATCATCTGCCATATAAAGCAATTCATCCCATTTAAGATTTTGCTTTTTCAAATAAGAATCAAGAAATTTTTTCTTATCGGAGACTGACATGAAAACTTCTTCAATACCGAGTTTTTTTAAACGATCAACTACCGGATCGGAGGTTCCGCCTGATATAATCACAACTTTAAATCCGTTTTTAATTGCCATCTGCAATGCAAACCCATCTTTGATATGCATTTGTCTTGCCTGCACACCACCCGGTAATACTAATACAGTACCATCGGTAAGTACGCCATCCACATCAAAAACAAAAGTTGTGATTTTTTTAAAAAGGTTTAGTACGTTCATGCCCCTATCCCCTAAAGGGGTATTTAGAAGTTTAAAATAATTTGTAATGTATTAAATTTATTGCAAGTGACATTTACTCCCCTTTAGGGGATGGGGGTTCATTACTTCTGAGCATCTCTCCACTCATACACCCAACTGCTCTGAATCATTTCCAGATGACCTTCATTACTTTCTTCACGGGTGCCAAGAAAGTTTGGAATTTGCAGCACCCATTCCAATAAATCGGTGAAACGGATACGATAAATTTTCCCTTCATTAAATTCATCGCCAAAACGTTCGTATAATTTTAATGCGATGTCTTCGTAGTCGCCCCAGTTTATCGGTGGTTCAAAATGTGTCATAATATTAATTAATGTGTCCCGATAGCTATCGGGATGAAAATTTGCAAATGTGCAAAAAACTTCAAGTGTAATGTCTCTCCAATTTGCACATCGGCACATTTGCAAATTGGCACATTGAACTATTCGCCCAAAAATTGTGTTTGATCCGGTATTGTTACTTCCACTTCGCCACTACCCTCTAATAATAAAGACTGACAGCCCAACCTTGAATTTAATCTTGGATTTGCTGCACGGTCAATAAAATCTTCTTCCTTATCACTTAGTTCTTCCAGGTGCTCATCCCCTTTATTGATATAGATATGACAGGTAGTGCAAGCACATACACCGCCGCAATTATGATGCAGTTCAATATCATTTTTCAAAACTACTTCCAGTATTGCATCGCCAGCCTCTACATTTGAAATAATAACAGGCTCTTTTCCCTTTTCCTCAAAATTTATTTTAATCGTATACATTGTTTCGTTTCTGATTAGCGGTGGCAAATGTAAAGCATAAGCAATCGTATTACTTACTTGATTGGGAAAAACAACAGGTAATTAGAATTCTGAACGGCTAATTTGCTCCGAAGGAGTCCATTGGAAAATATTATATTTTTAATAAAGAAGCCGCACTTTAATCGTATGCTTTACTTCCCGGAGCAGTTGCAATGCCTTTCCGGAAATTTGTTTATCAATATCGAGGACTACATATCCAATTTCTTCATTGGTTTTTAAATACTGTGCCAGAATATTAATCTTATGTTTAGAAAGTTCAGTATTAATTTCAGAGAGTACACCCGGTACATTATCATGTATATGAAGTATGCGATGGGTGCCTTCCTGTGGTGGCAATGCGAGTGCAGGCACGGTATGCGAACCAAATGTGATTCCCTTTTCTAAAAAATTAAAAAGTTTTACGCTTACATCTTCACCTATATTTTCCTGAGCCTCTTCGGTACTGCCACCGATATGCGGGGTAAGAATCAC